>JBDTZT010000251.1:0-6104 GCA_040005005.1 Actinomycetota bacterium | reverse complement strand
AACCGGTTTTCACCCGGCTGCAAAGATTGCAAAGCCTCTGGCGCCAGATACATTTTGATGATGCCGGGCAGCAATTCGTCAACCGTTTGCCAATTAAGAACAAGCCGCGAAGCCTGTTCGGACATTTGGTCAAGCAGCAAAAAATCGGGAATGTCGCGGCTCAGAGCGCGAAACTTAAAAAGCGGCGCCTGCAAAATCAGGTTCGCTTCCGCTGTTAAATTCAAGCTCAAAAATTCGAGAACCGACTGTTCGCTGAAAGTTAAATCCCTGATTTGGCCGCTCCCGGTAATCTTCTCGCCAAGCATCGCGTCAACCAGCCGGACGGCGAACGAATTATCAAGTTCAAACGAGATTTCCGCCTTGCTTTCTTCGATACCGACCGTCAGCCACCAGACGTTTTCCGGAGTAAAATCTTCCGCACGATTGATTTCCCGTTGAACTAAAAACAAAAAATCAAGTCTTCGCTCGGCCGGCCAATTCAATATCCGAGCCAACGAATCAGCCAATCCAACCGGTAGTTTATCGGAAAAATCCGGCGGCAGACTGCGCCACAAATTATTCCAATCGGAGGCCGAAGATGAAGCTTTCGGCAAAAAACTGCTCCACAAATTTAAATTCTCCGCTTTGGTTGCCGACGACGTATCGGCCTGATAATGTTCACCGGCACTTTCCACCGCGAAAATATCCTCCGCAAACGGATCGGCGGTGATTTCTTCTTTTTTGAGAGATGAATTCATTCGGTAAAAAACGTTATGACAAAATTCTCAGCCGACAAAAGTCATTAAATAGACGGTTTCAAAATATTATATTACATCTTAGCATTTTATTTTTATCATTTTCAGTTTACTAAAATGAATCGAAAAACATTAGGTAAGGAGGAACTGGGAAAAACACATTTAAATTTTCATTTATTGCTTTTTTGTTTTCGGCAACAATTTAACCGGTTCAATCAACTAAATAACCGTGTTAGAGTGACTGTTTTCAATTTTCAAGAAGAAAGAGCCGATCCCCCCAAGGTCGGCTCTTTCTTCTTTTTTACTAGCATTCTTGTTGCTACATTGTTAGTTATCGTCAACCATAAAAAAAAGTTTCCGTTTTTTTGCAAAAACCTTGCAAAAAAACTTTTCCGTTTGAAAAGAAACTTTTTTGCCATTCTGCCGATAACTCCCGTATAGAGATGATTTTTAGAGATAATTTTACAATTAAGATTTGTTCGTCTCAATCAAGGAGAAACTATAATGGGTGATTTTGTTGCCGGAACTATTCAAAAACAATTTAGCGGAAATACTTTTGAAATTGAAAAGCAGCTGCAGAACGCGCCGAATGGCGGACGTTCATTTGAAAACGTCCTGCAGCAAGGCAACGGGCAAACTTCCCCAAAAGTTGAAACGCAGTCGGTCGGTCAAGTCAATCAAATAGCCGATCCGAAATTGGATGCGATGCGTGTTGATCTGATGCAGCGTTATCAAACTCTGCCGGATGGCGTGCCGAAAATAACGTCAATTTTACCCGACTATCTAAACACGAAAACGCAGATGAGTTCGTTTCGAAATATTTTGAATCAAGCCATCGGCAGTACCGGAAATACCCCGCCGGGAACGGACGTAAAAGGACGGTTTTCGCAGGTCGAAGACGAATGGCTGAAACTCGAGAATGTGATGCGTTCAGATAAAGAGCTGTCGCAGGGCGAAATGCTCGGCTTGCAGGCACGGCTTTATCAGGTTTCGCAGCACATTGACGTTTTGAGTAAAGTAATCGATCAGATGTCGAGCGGCGTCAAGACAATTTTGAATACGAATGTTTAGTTCGGGAGGCAGTGGAAAATGGGTATCGAAAAATTAAACATTTCCCCACCGCGCCAAACGGTCAATAAAGGCGATGTTCGGCAAACTGAAATTCCGGACAATGCACCGCGCCGAAATTTTGCGCTTCCCGGCAAAATTAAAAACTTTAACGATGAGCCGCAAGCGGAGCGTAATTTGTGGGACGACGAGGCTTCGCGCAAACAAACGTTTGAAGAATTAAAAACGCTGGTCAAAGCGATTCAAACCGGTGAGACCGATCCGTTCAAATTAACCGACGTGATTTTCTATGCGCGACATCCCGAATTCATCGGGCAAACTTTGGCAAACCGCCAGGATTTGCTTGACGAGTGGAATTCAATCAGCGCTCTACTCGTTCACCCGACCTTAAATGAAGTCGGCAATATTTTAGGTGTCAACGTCCAAAATACGGAAATCGGCGGCGTCAGCCAAGTGAAATCCGCGTTTGAACGAGCCTCGCGTTCACAACTGAAAAATCTGCCGGTCAGCGGCGTGACGAATAATATTTACGATCAGGTGATCGCCCAATCGGTCGCGGCGTGTCCGGGACTTTCACCCAAGATTTTGAAAAGTCTGCTGGCGCAGGAATCTAATTTCCGGCCGGGCGTTATTAATAGTTACGGCTACGCGGGCATCGCGCAATTCGGCCGGACAGCAGCTCGTGAGGTCGGATTAAATGTCGGTATTGCCGGCACCGCGATGGACGAAAGATTAAATCCGAATAAGGCGATTCCGGCGGCGGCGCGATTGCTCAATATCAAAGCGAAACGCCTCGGCGAAATTGCCTTTTCCAAATACGGACAGCCGAACGGAGTTGATTTCTGGAAATTTGTTTTGGCGGCCTATAACGGCGGCGAAGGAACGGTGGCGCTGGCGATGGGAAATGCCTATCGCATCGGCATTGCCAAAGCGCGTTCGCAAAATTTTGTCGGTGAAGATGTGGTCCGGTTTGCCAGAAGCTACGCGGCAAATTGGGAAAATCTAAAAACCGGCGGAACTTCTTCACCGCTCGGTCTGGCCGCCGCCCGTTTTTTTCCAAACATTGCCGCGCAAAAATATGCTGAAATCGGTAATTACCCGACACAGATCATCGGCCGGGTAAGTGGTTGACAGATAATTCAACTAACGATTTTTAGTCACGAATCAAGGTAAAAAATGCGGAATTTGTAATTGCGGCCGGCATTATAAATTCCGCATTTTTGCGAAAGCGAATGACCTCTTCACGTAAATCGCCCAATTTTCAAGTGCTTTATTTTTATTCGTTTGTGTATAATTTAATAAATTTGTGAATAATGGTTTTTGGGAGTGGTCATCAAATTTCCCGAAGACCACCAGGCAATGAAAAACGATTGGCAGATAAAATGAAAAATCCGGCAGAGCGCGATTGGTTGATTGAAAAGCACAAACCGATTGTTTATCATCTGGCAAAAAAAATTTCGCAGAGTCTTCCCGTTTCGACCGAGATGGAAGACCTTGTGGCTTATGGGCAGCTCGGTTTAATCGAAGCCAGCGAGCGTTTCGACAAGTCTCGCGGCAACAACTTTTCGACCTTTGCCTACTACCGGATCAAGGGCGCCATTTATGACGGTTTGCGCGAAATGGGCGCCATTACACGTTCGCGCACGCATCGTTTTGCCGCCCACGCCAACGATGTTTTGATGACCGAGGTTGATGATTCAGCGGCCCCGAGCGGCGCCGCAACGATTGATGACGATATCAAGACGGTGGAAAATTTGATTGACGCCTTGATTCCGATTTATTTTCTTTCGCTTGACGACGAACAAACAAAGGAGATTAAGGACGAATCGGCTTTTACGTCAGCTGATTTTGAGACGCGCGATTTGCTTGAACGTATCCGCCAGGTTTTAGATGATATCGAACCGGAAGAAGCCGAAATGCTCAGAAAAATTTATTTTAAAAATATAATGATGAAGGATCTGGCGGTGCAAATGGGCGTTACTAAATCATGGATTTCGCGTCTTCACGCCCGCGCCATCAAGCATCTCCAAACCGCCTTGCGCGACCGGGGAATTTTGGATTCCAGCTAAATTTGGGCGGAACAATCCCAATTTTACTTCCTTTCTAATCCCATTTCCCTCGAGACCCGGAAACTTTTTGAAAAAACCGCCGATAATATCCCATAGAAACTTTGAATTAATCGAATCGGCGGGCGGAAATTTTCAGCACGAACTAATCATTAAAAAAATAGTTCAACTTGACATCTGTCTGCGCCAGAATTTTTAATCATAAATTTATTACCGGCAGTCAAAGGAGAATCAAATGAGTTTTAAAATTGATGGAGATTGGGGTAGAGCATTTCAACCGAAACCGGTTGTCAAACCTGAAGTTAAACCTGAAATCAAACAGCTGAATACAGTTACCGACACTAAAAAAGGTGAAGTCGATTTTCTGGCGGCAACTAATAAAATCAAACTTCAAAAACAGGCGACAGCGCAGAAACCGACTCCCTACGGCGCGTTAGAGCAGATCAATCAATTGCCGAAACCCGACCCGACCGACCAACCGGCGGTGACGGATTATAAAGCCAAACGTAAAGCGATTGCCGACGATGCCATTAAAAATTCAGAACCGCCAAAACCGGAAGACTATCAAGGTCTCAACGGAGCAACCCGCAGTTATGAATATAATCAGGATAAACAGTTTTACAATTCACAAATCAGCCAGTTAAAGAAGATTTCCAAAGAAGCTGAAATGTTTCCAGACAAAATCCTTTCGCCGGGCGAAGCAGTCAATGAAATTAATAATTTACCGCGCCCGAACCGTAACGATCCGAGATCGGTTCTCGAATATAATAACAAAAGGGCGGAAATTGCCGATGCGGCGCTGTTGTATGCCAAGCCGCCGAAGATTGAAGATTACCGAAATTCAGGTTTGAACGGAGCGACGGCGAATTACGAATATAGTCAGGATTTAGCTTATTACAACACCTCTGTTTCCGGGTTAAAAGAAGATTCGGCGGCAAACGGAACGACCATCCTTCCGCAGATGACGGCGGCGGAAGTGAATCAGGCGGCGGATGATTACATCAAAAATCACGGCGGAGTTAAAAATGAAGACGACGCTTACGGAGTTGGGAAAGATATTGCCGATCTCGCTAAAACCGATCCGGAAAGCGCGGCGTTGGTCATGCAGAAAGTTCAGGAAAAACTCAATTCCACCGATTACGGAGATAATGTCGCGAGCGGTTTTGTCGATAATTCTTCAGAGGAAAATATCCGCAGAATTTCGCAGAATTACGATGGGCAGGTGATGCTCGACGATTTGAAAAAACACCTGCTTTCGGGAAACGTTCACGACGGCGAATATGCTCAGGCGGCGAAAATTGATAAAGCCGTGACCGGATTTGACCCGTACAGCTTAAAGGGAAATCCCGAGCAGGATGCCAAAACGGTTGACGCAGACCTGAAAAAACTTCCGCCCGAAATGCGCGAGAAATATATTCAGGCGGTTTTGCAGCACCCTTACGGACAGCAGGCGATTAAATACGCCGGGGCGATGTCGGCGGAAGGCGCGAAACTGCTCGGCGAATCGCTCGGCAAACTTTATGCGAAAGACCCGAACGGAACCGCCAAATTATTGAAACAAATTACCGATGGGCGCGACGCGAGCCTTTATCCGTATTATTATCAATCGGGGTTGGCCTACGCCATCAGCAAATCCGGAAACGATGATTTGATCGAATCATTTGCGCAAAATGAAATCAATCGCGCCAAGGGAAATCCCGATGAGGTCAGAGGTTACCTGAATGCGGCCACTGCTTATGCGGGACTTTCGCCCGAAGCTTTACAGAACGTCATGAAAAACAACCCGGACTTTTTCAAAGCCATTGATGAAGCCGGGAAATTAACCGACGGACCGGCCTCAAGCGGCGGTTTTGAAAACGGAAATATCTGGGAAACCGGATTGGGAGATTTGATGGAGAAGGCCTCCAAAATCAAGGACGCGAACGGTAACGCGACGCCCGAAGCCATTAAACTTTTTGAAACGGTCGTCAAACATGCCGGATCAAATTTCCGCACCATGGAAGGTTTAGGAGCATTTTTTGTCGAACACGCCCAGCAGTTGATTGACAAATATACCGATCCGTTAAACGCCGATACGCCAGGTTCCGATATTCTGGAAAACTTCTTCGCTTGGGACAACCAGGCCATTGTCGGCACGGAAGTCGTGGACCGTGTGTCCTGCCAAATCCTGGAGTCCAAGCCCGGCAAGGGCCAGCGCTCCGGCTACGGCTCCGTGCGCTCATGGGTGGACACCCGT
>JBDTZT010000250.1:0-6104 GCA_040005005.1 Actinomycetota bacterium | reverse complement strand
ATCAGATAAATTCAAATATTCAGGTTATCAATTATCTGGGCGATTATCTGCGTGCGTCTGGCGGAAAGCGTGTGCGTCCGGCGTTACTTTTGTTGTCGAATTGCGCGGTCGGCGGAAATGCCGAACGGGAAAATGTGATTCGCCTGGCGACCGTGATGGAAATGCTGCACACGGCGACGCTCGTTCACGACGATATTATTGATAATGCCGACACGCGGCGCAATCGCGTGTCGGTCAATGCGCGATTCGGCAATCAGTCGGCGGTTTTGATGGGCGATTGGCTTTATATGTCGGCGTTTGAAACTTCGCTCAAAGAAAGAAGTCTTGAGATTCTCGATATTTTAACGCGGCTGACGCGCAAAATGACCGAGGGTGAATTATTACAACTGACAATGCTCGGCCGAACAGATATTTCCGAAGCCGAATACTTTGATATTTTGCAGCGCAAAACCGCGTTTCTGTTTTCAGCGTGTTGCGAAATCGGCGCAATTCTCGGCGGTGCTTCGCCGGAACAGCAAATCGGCCTGCGAGATTATGGAATGAATCTCGGAATCGCTTTTCAGCTGGCCGACGATGTTTTGGATTTTATTGCCGACGAAGAAATTCTGGGTAAAGCGGCGGGTGCCGATTTGCTTGAGGGAAAACTAACTTTGCCTCTGATTTTATTGGTTACAATGGAATCCTCGGTGAAAAATGAGTTAGAGAAAGTAATGCACGACGGCGATTATTCAAATGTTTCGAGAGAATCGCTTTTGGAAAAGCTCGAAACCGCGCAAACAATTGAGGAAACACGCCGCCGCGCATACTTTTACGCGGAAAAAGCAAGAAAAAATCTTGATGTTTTGACAAAAACGGAGTATCGTGTAGGCTTGGAAGACATTCCGGGTTACATGATTGAAAGGAACAAGTAAATTATCATTTATCATTTATTAAAGGTTTGATTTGATAATTGATAAACCACAAATGGCAAACGAAATTATGCTAGACGAAAATCTGATTGCAACGCTTGAACAAAGTTTGCGCCAAACACGCAACGCTCAACAGCGATTGATTACTCGATTAAATGAGGTCGAAACGGAAGGAAACCGTTTGAGGTCAGAGATCGAAGCCCTCGAAAACAGCGCGGCGCAGACCGAACAGGCGATTTACAGTTTGCTCGCGACGATGCGTTCGGGACAACAAACATGGAATCTGCCGAAGAATTTTCAGGTTGACGACGATTACGACATTCCGCAGGACATCAAACGTTCGTCGCCGCGAATGAATCAAAATAACTACCACAATCAAAATAACCAGAACAACAATTACCGGAATAATCAGGTTTCATATATCAATAATTCGCGCAATATTCCGTCAATCGCATCGAACCTCGAGCCGCTTAGTCATCGTTTTTCGGACCGCACGATCACTCAAGCCTGCACTTTGCTTTTGCGCGAATACCAAAGACCTTTGCACGTCAACGAGCTATACAATATGCTGGTCTCAGGCGGATTTGAATTCAGAGGCGAAAACCCGACGATTTCGATTGCCGTTTCCCTCAACCGCAACCGCCGTTTCCGAAAAGTCGCGCCCGGGACATTTGATTTAATTATCCGCGACGCTTCTCAAACCGGATCATAAATTTTCTACAAATTCTGGAAAGTAAGGCATTTAATGCTTGTTTTTTTAATTAAATTAAGTAAAAATCCTCTTTCTGCATCTTTTAATTACATCCCTTCTTTGGAGACAAATGGATTTACAAATTTTTAAGCAAATTAGAGTTTTTGGTATTTTGATTGGTCTGATTTTATTGTTGTTGAGTTTAAACGGAATTGTTATGGCGCAGAAGGTTCGACTTCGTTCGCAAACTACGCCGCCTTGTACAGTCAATTTGGGCGGTAATTCAAACTGGAAATTTTCAGATATTTTCGCGGATGGAAATATTGCCGTGCAGGGAGGCTATTATTGCAGCGGTGCTTTTATTTATGATATTACCAATCCTGATGCACCCGTCTTGGCTTCAAGATATGATCCGGGCAATAATCAACAATTCCTTGAAGCAATTGTCGTCGGTAATCGCGGCTATTTCGGAAGCGGGAACGGCGGCGGCGTTCACATTGTTGATTTAACAAATCCGTATAGTCCGGTACTTTTAGGAATTGTTAACTCGACAAACGGCAACGGTCATAATTCCATTCATGAAATGATGGTCATAAACCAAAATGGTGCTACTTACTTGATTGAAAATTTCAATAGTTTGAGCGGGAACAAAATTCTCAAAGTAATAAATATTACAAATCCGGCGAGTCCTGTGTTTAAATGGGACTTAAATCCGACCGATACTCAATGGGTGCATGCTTTCCACATTCGCGGAAACAAAATGTACACATCAGGTTGGGCAGGAAAAATTGAAATATACGATATTGGTAATCTCAATACTCAGGCTCCGACGCTTTTAGGGGCAATTCAGGGAAACAGCACAAACCATAGCACTTGGACGAGTGAAGACGGTAATTATCTTTATTCGTGCCGCGAAACTTTAGACGGCGATGTGCGGGTTTATGATGTGAGAAATCCGGCACAACCCTTGTTGGTAAAAAGTATTAAAGCAGGTGATTTAGGAGTTAATGCAATTTCGCCGCATAACCCGGTTGTCATGGGTAATAAGTTGTATGTTTCGTGGTATCAAGCCGGTTTACAAGTTTTCGATATAACAAATCCGGCAGATCCGAAGCGAATCGGGCAATTCGATACCTTCCAAGCTGCGTTTGCCCCGACTGAAGCCGAAAAACAAAAACTGCTCAATAGCGAGCCGTGGGATTTAATTTGCGGAAGTTCAGGTTTTCAAAATGCTTTGCCGTCAAATTATGATGGTAATTGGGCGGTCTTTCCGTTTTTGGGTGAAAACAAAGTTATCGCCGGCGACTTGAAAAGCGGCTTGGAAATCCTTGATGTTACGCAGGCCAACGCGCCTCTTAAAAACTCCGTTTCAGATTTTGACGGCGACGGCAAAACCGATTATTCGGTTTACACGCCGAATACGGGAACTTGGAAAATCGAAAAAAGTTCCAACAGTTCATATTCCGAAACAAATTTCGGTTTGAGCGGCGACCAGCTCGTGACGGGCGATTATGACGGCGACGGCAAATCCGATATTGCGGTTTTCCGTCCCTCGACCGGAGTTTGGTATATATTGGGAAGCACAAGCGGTTTTCGCGCCAATCAATTTGGATTGAACGGCGACGTTCCGGTCGAAGCTGATTACGATTCAGACGGAAAAACCGATATTGCGGTTTTCCGTCCCTCGACCGGAGTTTGGTATATCGCCCAAAGCACGCTTGGCGTTCGCATTACGCAATGGGGAATCAACGGCGACAAAGCCTTGGCGGGCGATTATGAAGGTGATGGCAAAGCCGATATGGCGATTTACCGCCCAAGCACCGGCGTTTGGTATATTTTGCAAAGTTCGTCGAGTATTGCTTTGATTGCTCAATGGGGAATTTCGACCGACAAACCCGTCTCGGGTGATTTTGACGGCGACGGCAAATCTGATTTGGCAGTTTATCGTCCGTCGGAAGGAAATTGGTATATTTTGAATTCTTTTAACGGATCGGTGTCCATCATTCGATTCGGACTTTCAATTGATACACCGGTTCCGGCAGATTACGACGGCGACGGTAAAACCGATGTCGCGGTTTTTCGTCCGAGCGAAAATGTCTGGTATCTTTTGAACAGTTCAAATGGCGCATTTTCAGCACGATTATACGGACAAACGGGTGATCTGCCTTCTCCGACATCAATTCAACCTTAACCATAAATTTTAAGTCAAATTTGAAAATCCAAAGCCAAAGTCTCCCTAAGACTTGACTTTGGATTTTTTATTTCTAAGATTGCAATATGAAATTGTCCCTTATTATTCAAACCGGCTCGCTCGCCGGACGGAAATTTGAACTGACCAACGGATTTTTAACAATTGGTCGCGGCGAAAGATGCAACATCAGATTTGACCCTTTAGGGGAAAGAATCGCGTCAAAGGAACATTGCTTTATTGAAGCAAAATCTGACGGTTTTTATCTGACCGATAATCAAAGCACGAACGGGACAATTTTTAACGGCGAAAAGATTCAATCTGTCAAACTCAACGCGGGCGATAGAATTCAGTTCGGTAAAAACGGCGTTCAGGCGGTTATCCAAATAGAAAGTTTCGATGCTTCAAGCCAACAAACAAGCGTGATGCCGAATTTACCGCAACCGATTGCGGCCAACCAACTTCCTTCACAAGATTTTCAACAACCGAGTGCCGTTACGCAGTTAGCTCCAAATCTTCAGCAAATTGGAACAATGCCCTATCCGCCGCCGATTCAATCTGATTTTTATATGCCTCAACCGACCCGGGCTTTTCAGGATCCTTCGGTAAATTTACGGAATTCGCTTCAGAATTTGGGAATGGGAGGTTTGCCGCCGCAATATTTTCCCGAACCGGAAAAAAGCCAAACCGGAAAATATATTGGTATTGCGATCGGAATCATCGGACTTTTGATTTGTTTGCTGATGGTGATTTTAATAATGTTTCTCTCCGTTGGACCGGTGACGGCATTTGTCGCTACTTTTGTCGCATTTATTCCGGCAATGTTTTACATAATACCGTTTATGCTGCTTGATCGTTATGACCCCGAACCGGTTTGGCTGTTGGCTTTGGCTTTTTCCTGGGGCGCATTGGTGTCGGTCGTATTTTCTTTTTTTGCGAATACGATTGTCGGGATTGGAGCGGCGGTCGCCGTGAATCCCGATTTTGGCGAAGGATTAATGGCGGTTGCCGCGGCGCCGATCTTTGAAGAAGGTTCAAAAGGTCTGGGGCTGTTATTGCTGCTGATATTTTTCCGGAAATATTTTGATGATGTATTAGATGGAATTGTCTTTGCCGGAGTGATTGCGCTTGGTTTTGCAACGGTTGAAAACATACTTTATTACGGGCGCGGAATGAATGGCGGCGGAATTATCGGATTGATTTTGCTTTTTCTGCTGCGCGGTGTATTGTCACCGTTTGCCCACGCCACCTTTACCTCTATGACTGGAATCGGCTGTGGTATTTCAAGAGAATCACATAAATCTTCGGTAAGGTTGATTTTTCCGGTTCTCGGTTATATGGCGGCCGTTTGTCTGCACGCACTTTGGAACGGGATGGCGGTTTTTGCGGGGAAATTAATCAAAGATTTAAATATCGGATGGCTTTGTGAATATATCAATCTGACCGGTAATTTAGAAGGCTTATGTGCTTTTCTGTTGAGCTATGCGTTTTTAGAGGTTCCTTTATTTTTTGGTTTTATAGGCTTTGCAATTTATATAATGAGGCGGCAGAACAAAATACTCAAAGAAATGTTGGCGATTGATGTGGCCCGCGGATTAATTCCGGAAGAGCATTTAAAAATTGCAACTTCCGTTTATCACTCAATCGGGTGGCTGATCGGAAGTGTTTTTTCCGGCAAATTCGGTGCGCGAAATAAATATTTACGTTCTATCGGCAAACTTGGGTTATCTTATTGGCATATTCAACGCGCGACCGCCGCCCAGGGACAAACCGCCAGTTTTCAGCAAAACCCAATTTTGCGGGCCGAGGTTATCAGATGGCGTAACCAAGTTTAATTGCCAAAAACTTTAAAAGTGAAAAGGAGAAAAGTTTAGTTGGATGATCTTACACAACTTTTTCTCCTTTGCCATTAATTTATTTTCACTGTTAAAATTTTCCGAGGAGCCAGAAAATCAACAAAAAAATCAGAATTGTCGAAATCAAACCACCGCCCAATTTCCATGCACCAAATCCGGCTAATCCACCTCTTAATAATCCGTTCATAATTTCCTCCCTAGTTCTTTTTTGTTTTAATTTAATACAGTCAAAACTGTCTTCTTTCGTGTTTGCAAATTGCATACCAAAAAAATGTTGAATTTCGGAGGTTGGTTTAATTATTCATAAATTTGTAAAATAAATCGTAATTTTTTGAATAAAATAAATTTTATGAACTTTGAATTGAACGAAGAACAACAAATGGTGAAGTCTTCGGTACGCGAATTTGCACGAAATGAAATTGCGCCGCGCGCCCGCGAATATGACGAAGCGGAAAAGTTTC
>JBDTZT010000249.1:0-6105 GCA_040005005.1 Actinomycetota bacterium | reverse complement strand
GCCGTGGCAGAATGGCAAAGGCGAAAGTTTCAACGGGAAACTCAGAGATGAATGCCTGAGCCGCGAATGGTTTTCGTCGGTCAAAGAAGCGCAAGTTGTCATTGAGAGCTGGCGCAAGTTTTATAATGAGAAGAGACCGCATTCGAGTTTGGGATATTTGACTCCTTTGGAGTTCAAATCAAAGATGGAAAACAACAAATTACTCGCCATTCAATTGGGATAACAAATTGGGGCTGGACACAAGGAGAAATTTGAACCGTCGCCGGAACTGGAGCGAATCAATGAGTAATTGAAACTCGCATTGAAACTTGTGAGAGTGTTCGTTTCGGTCAAATATCTGGCATTGGATGGGCATTTCGGGCATAATCAAGCGGTTTTAATGGCACGTGAAAGTGGATTGGAGTTGATCTCGAAACTCCGGCGGGATGCCGTCCTGTTTGAGAAATATGAAGGAGAACAGTGCGGACGCGGACGCAGAAAAAAGTATGGCGAGAAACTTGATTATGAGAATTTGCCGAAGAAGTATCTGCAAAAGAGTGAGCGCGATCGGGAAATTATGACGCGCTATTATCACGGGATATTTCTGAGTAAAAGTTTCGGCGGTGAGTTGAATGTGGTGATAATTGAGAAAACGAATGTGAAAACGCAGTAGGTGGTTAAAACCCCACGAACGGGAAAAAAGTTCCACAAGAATTGTGCCAAGTAATTGATTTATTTGGGTTTACTGGAATTTTTCACTTCCCAAATTTTGTGCAAGAAATTCTACAAAATTTGGGAAATGAAAAATTTACTAAACCTCATTGCGACTGTAGTTTAAACAAAAAGCTATGGAACTTTTTTCCCGTTCGTGGGTTCCTATCCAAGGTCGCACGGGCAGTTTTATTCAGCAGCGATGTGGAGTTTGGGTGCGAAAAGTTGATCGATTATTACAGTCTGAGATTTCAGATCGAATTCAATTTTCGGGATGCCAAGCATCATTTCAGACTGGAGGATTTTATGACGACGCCGGAAACGGGAGTGGAAAATGCAGCAAATCTGTCGTTACTGATGGTCAATCTGAGCGCGAAACTATTAAAAGAGCAAGGAGAAAATTGCATTTGAATAAATGATTTAAAAAGTCAGTATCGAGGCGTCAAATACGCACTTGAAACAATAAAATTGGTTCAACCAAAAGCAGAGATGATTTTAATAGAAAAGGTCAAAGAAGCAATCGGACGAATAGGCAGCATTCATCGGCACAACTTTTCTAATTCTTCTACCTAATTTGGCGAAGGTATTGTTAGAATGAAGCGTTATTATAAAATGATTCTTCAATACAAATTAAGACCTTGAATAACTTTAACTAAGCAAAACATTATGAGATCAATTAACCACAAACCAAGCCTTGGAGCTTGCATTTTGGAGGATGCGCTGGTGGAACAGAAGCTGGTCACCGGCCATTAGAATTTGCGCACGTCCTTTCGAAAGTCAAAAAACTTCAATCCGATCGGCAATTCCGTGACAGCAAAAAGCTGTTCTTTGCCGAGGGTATCCGAAACGAGCGTCGAAGCCTTCGATCATCACTTCCTCGCCTCCGACAATAATTTACAGTGAGAAATTGCTAATTTCACCCGTCGCCGGAAAAATGGTCCGCCGATTGAAACGCGAGATGGAACACCGTTTATGAGGATAACTCCTGAGGAATTTCGAAAAATCTCTATTAACGAAAGAGCTTCGGGTATCGCCGCCATTTTCCGGCAACCAGTTTGAAACCTGGTGAAGTAAAACCCGGCGATTCGATTTGCTGGACCGCCATTAGAAACATTCGTTCTTTAGGTAATTTAGGAACTCTCATCCAAACATCCGCCGCCGTCGGTGCCGGCGGTTTTATTTTGATCGGCGAGCGTGTCGATCCTTTCGACCCGGGCGTCGTTCGCGCTGGCGTTGGGCGCTCTTTTCAAACAAAAGATCATCAGAACAACTCTCAAAGAGCTGCAATTATGGATTAAAACCCATAAATTACAGGTCGCAAGGCGCATCGCCGCACCATCTGCTTAACTCTTGCCCGCGTCAAATTCACCCGTTCGGCGATTACATCGAATTTAAATGCTTTTAGTGTCAACTGAATGCGCGTGTTAATTCGTGTTGACACGAAGCGAGAACACGAATTATTTTTTCGACTATCCAACCGGCTAATTGTCTTCGAAATCCAGATTAATCGGCTCATTTATTACAAACACCGGCGGCAGTATTGAATCTTTTTTCGACTTTATCTCGTAACTGACCGGAACGTCCTGACCGACCGCCTTTATCGAAAAATCGTCGAGCCAGATTTTGCCGGCACCGCGCAGCAAAACGCTGATCGTTAAAAATTCGGCGTCGTTCGGAACGTCGATCGTGACGGTTAAAGGTTTCCAATCATTGGTGCCTTGCAGTCCTTTCTTTTCAAGCAATTCAGCCGTCCCGCTTTTTTGACCGAGGAATTGGAGCATCGCAGAGTCTGAAAAAGACGATTGATCGACAAGGAGAAAAACGCCCGCATCGCCGGTTAAGTTTTCACTTTTAATATAAGAAGTTAATTGGACACGTTTGCCGCGGTAGTTTTTTGCCGGAACTACTTGAGACATTTCAACACCTTTCTTCGGATCCGATTGCGCGTCCCGTTCTATAAAAACGCTTCCCTCGCCGCTGTGTTTGATATTCACATCAATTCCCATTCTGTAAGCGGAGGCGAAATGCGACATCCAGCCGCGGGGCGTTTCGTTGTAGGCCGCATCCGGAATTTTCGCGCTCTGGTCGGCCATCCACAAAAGGTTGCCGCCGCGCCGCACGAAAACGCTCAGGTGACGCTCGCGGGCTTTGAGTTTTTTCTGATTGTCCGCGCCGCTAAAATAAAGCGTGTCGTAGTTTGCAATCACCGTTTCGCCATTTTGAACGACCCGCAAATTCCGATTTACAATATATAGTTTTTTACCGGCAAACGATTCTTTACCGGCGACCGCTTCCTGCCGCGTCAGCAGCGGCAATATTGCAAAAAGCCCCTGAGTTCCGGAATTACCGGCATCGATCGTTTCGCTGGTCATTATGAAATCATCGGTCAAAGCCTTTTTTAAATCGTTCTTTTGTTGAATCGCGGCGGCCGTCGTCACCAACCCGTAGTCAACAAAAAATTGTCGTACTTCCTTTTCGAGACGGTTATTGGCCTGTGAATCCTGACGGCTTTGCCCGCTCTTCTTTAAAGCCGGAGACCGGCTTTTATTTGTCTGACTGAAAACCGAAACTGATACCGCGATAATCAATACGCAAAGAATAATTATTTTTTTCATATCATCACTTCCCCTAGTGCAAACCGGAATACCGGATTTTTCTCTACCAACTCTGGTAACTTAATTTTCAAACGCTCCTTTTTTCGATAGTTTTATATCGATTTTATTTCTCTCTTCACCGGCCTATGACGTTTTATTTTTCAGAAAACGAAATCCAGCAGCCATCCGTTTCCGATTTCACGACCTGTGTTGTGAACCCAGAAATTCGCCCCGTTCATCATTCCCGTGTGTTTATACCAGAACAGTTTGCCCGTGTTGTCTACCGCATAGATTATCCCGTCGCCGCCGGCAAAAACCGTCCGCATATTTTGCCAGCCCGAACCGATTTTTTTCCGTTCGTCCCATTTATCCGTTCCGTCAAGGTAACCGAGATGTCTGTTCCAATATAGATCTCCTTTATTATCGATCATATAGATCGTACCATAGCCTTCCGAGAAGATGATTCTGGCAGTATTCCATCCGACAAAAGTGCTCTTAAGTGTCTTTGCATTTAAAACTCTGTCATCTGCCGCACCGACCTTTCTGGCAACTCCGTTATTGGCCCAAACCGCCGAACCGCCGTAATAATCTTTATGTTTCTGCCATAACAAGGTACCGTCATACTGCAGCGAATACAGAATGCCGCCACCGCCGGAAATGACCTGCCGGCTTCTCCAGCCGCTGCCGATCTTTTTCCCGTTTTCCCAGGCGGGCGTCCCATTCGAATAACCGTTATGTTTATACCAATACAGATCGTATTTTCGATCGACCCGGTAAATTACACCGTCTTGCCCGTTTGGGTCGCCCTTAAAAATATCCGCCGTTGCTTCCCAATCGAGCCCGACCAATTTTTGCACGCCGTTATTTGCCCAGTTAAAATCTCCGTTTTGAAAGCCGAGATGCTTATACCACAGCAAATTTCCGTTGTTTCCTTTAATCGCATAAATCGGCACTCCGGGGCCGACCCGCGGTTCCTGGGCTTCGATATGTAAATTGCCGAAAAACCCGATCATTAAGAAACTAAACAATATAAATGTATTTTTTACTTTTAAGATTTTCATATTTTTTTCTTCCTTCCGGTTATATCGATTACCAATTTCCGGTTTATTACGGTTGTGTTTGGACTTTTTTAGGGGCGAACGGCGACATTTGCGCCATCAACTCGAAAATGTTTTTAAGCGGAGAACGGAGAACTGCGAGGATGAATTCGCATCGGGTGTTCAACCTCCAAATTGTTGTCCTTCCCTTCTGGTCATCGGTTCCGACTGCCTTGTTAATAAAGCCCTCGGGCTTTGGCCGATGCATAATATGCTTCTGAAAAGTCGCAATCAGCATCGGGAGCTGCGGCGAAGCCTGTCCGTTCACCAAAATTGGCCCTTTCACGGGATTCACTTTTTTCAATAACGGCGAGTTCTCGAATATAAATTTCAGCATCATTTGAACAGCCAGCACATCGTCAAAAGCGCCGGTTTTACCGACCCGAAGCGACACATTTATAAAATCGTCTCCAAAAGCTTTATCGACAAACATATTTTTCTCCTTTAATTTTGGCTTTGACTGAATGCAAAACCATTTACACTCTTTTATTAAAAATCCGCAGCGTTAAAAACCGTGTTTTAAGCTTCTGTTCAATAGAGCGACAGTTGAAACAAATTCGTCTCAAAGTTTTTTATTTATTTTTAATATTTGGAAAAGTGCGGGCCGGAAACAGTTGATTTATCCTACTCCGGCAGCAATAGTATTTGATGATTTTGGGAAACTGACCGATCGATCGGTGCGATCGGATTGGCTGTTTACTGTTTAATAAGGCTGGTGAGCGCGGGAATTTCGTCCATTTTTAGTTTTGATCCCTGCTCGAAGGCGATTTCGAATTCTTCTTTGCTCAGGGCGGCGCGCAGATCTAAAAGATATTCGTCTCGAAACTGGCGTTCGGCCGGTTCGATCTCATAGCCGATCGATTCACGCAGGTTATCCGCCGCGCCGGCCAGAACCGCCGCATTTTTTGATTGTCCCTCTCTGGTCATGAGCGCCCCCAGACCCTCCAGCGAATATGAAATAATGATTTTGTGTTTTAGCTCCATACCGAGGGCAAAAGCCTCCGCAAAGTATGTGCCGGCGGCGGCAAAATCACCTTCGCGAAACTCGACGGCGCCTAAATTGAGGAGGTTCGAGCCGACCGAATCCTGTTGTTTCAGTTGTCGGCAAATCGCCAAAGATTCTTCAAAACAGGGCCGCGCCTCCAAGTTTTTGCCGCGCACGCGCAGCAGATCACCGAGCGCGTTCATGGAACCGGCGATCACGAATTTATCGTTCAGTTCGCGGCTGATCGTGATGGCTTCTTCAATATATTTTTGCGCCGTGTCATAATCGCCCAGCCAACCGATAATTGGTCCCAAACTCTTGCAGATCAAAGCGATCTTTCGCTTATCACCGATCGCGCGGCTCAAATTCAGCCCCTCTTCAAAAATCTTCCGGGCCTTATCGTAGTTGCCTTCGTACCAGAGTAATGAACCAAGCCCGTTTAACAAATTAAACCGCACGGTCGAGTCGAGATCATCATTACTGCATTCTAAAGCGGCTTCGAGCCACCGCTGTCCTTCGGTCAGATGCCCGCGAAAGATCCAAAAATGCCGGAGCGACGCGGCTAAACGAGCCGCCGTCGCAGATTCCTGATTCAACGACCAGCCGAGTGCCGCCCGCAAATTGGGCTGTTCCGCGTCAATCCTGTTAAACCATTCGCCCGAACTCGCATTTTGTAAATTCGGTGCGGATTCCTCGACGAGAGTCGTAAAGTAAGCGGCGTGATTTTTCCGCATCGTTT
>JBDTZT010000248.1:0-6107 GCA_040005005.1 Actinomycetota bacterium | reverse complement strand
ACTCAAAGTTTTTGGTGAGAACTGTCAAAAATAGGACGCCGACGAACACGACTTGAGCGGATTGCCACTGATTTTGTTAGAAATCCGTGAAAATCTGCCGAATCAGTGTTCGTCGGCGTCCTATTGCTGCTTGATTTTTCTATTCCTCGAAGAGTTTGAAGCCGACTTTATGGATATTTTTAACCCTTGATTCGCATAATTAATAATGATTGATCATTCGCTATAAGAAATGACTACCTTTTCCAAAAGCGGCGGCGGTGCGGTGCGCGGAAACAGAATGACTTTTAAGGTTTGAGCGATGATTTTCAAATCGGTTTTCAGGCTTTTAATTTTCAGATATTCCAGGTACCCGTGTATTTTATAAGGCTGAACAACTTCGCGGTAAAATGATTCTTTATCTTCGACAGTTGCTAACATCGCTTCTTCATTTCGCAGACGCAGAGTTACGGTGTCTGTAATACCCGGACGCACTTTGAGAATGACGTTCCACGCAGGGTTGGAAAAATCCACCAGTTCGGGAACTTCCGGGCGCGGTCCGACAAAAGACATCTCACCTCTTAAAACATTATAAAGTTCGGGCAGTTCATCAAGTTTCCATTTACGCAAAAATCTGCCGATGGGAGTGATCCGGCAATCGGTGGCTGATGTTACAAGTAAACCGCCGTTTGAAATAAACATCGTGCGAAATTTGTAAAGAGTAAATAGTTTCCCATTGCGCCCGACCCGGCGCTGGCAGAAAAACACTCCGCCGCGAGAACTGAACCAGACCAGTTTGGCGCACAATAGCAAAATCGGAAACAATACAATTATTCCGGTAAGGGCCAGCAGACATTCAAAACTGCGAGGCAATCCCTTGCCGGCAAAATCGGCCGGCATTACGCTACTTGCGAAAGATTGATTTTTGAATATGCTTGACATAAATTCTTGACTACTTGAATAACGTGATTGATTTCGCTTGCCGTCATCGAAGGAAAAATTGGCAAACTGACTAATTGTGACCAAACTCGAGTTGCATTAGGCAAATGGTGTTCACGCCAACCGAATTTTTTGGCATATAAAGGATGCAGATGTAAGGGTCGCCAGTGGACCGAACAACCAATACCGCATCGCTTTAATTCTTCAATAAATTGGTTACGGTTAATTGAAAGATTTTCGAGACACAACCGGATTGGAAAAAGATGCCACGAATGAAGCCGATTCTCATCGCTTGGAGGTAATTCAATTTCTTTGAGTCCGGCAAATTCGCGTAAATAAAGTTCGGCAATCTGTTGGCGTTGTTGGCGCATTTCTTCTGCCCGGGCAAGTTGATGAATTCCGATGGCGGCAGCAATATCCGTTAGATTATATTTATAGCCGGGCGTGATGATGTGGTAATCCCAAGCGCCTTTGGTCGAGTACCGGTTCCAGGCATCGTGCGACAAACCATGCAGCGACATTAAGCGGATTCGTTCAGCAAGAATTTCATTATTCGTGACCACCATTCCGCCTTCGCCGGTCGTTATTGTTTTATTTGCGTAGAATGAGTAACAAGTTACAGCGGCGGTATTTTCGCCGCAGAATTGCCAGTCGCTTTCGGCGTTTTTACGCCACGCCGAGGGAAAAGCATGGGCGGCATCTTCGACAATCCAGAGACCGAATTCTTCGGCAAATTGTTTGATTTCGTCAATGTCGAGCATATAGCCGCCGACGTGAACCGGAATCATACCGACGACATTAACATCTTTGTCGGCAATAAAAGACAAATTACCAGACCGTAATGCTTCGACTTTGCAACGGGCATCGTGCAAATCCATATTTCCCGTGACCGGGTCGCAATCAACCAGAATCGGAATTGCATTTTTGTAAAGCACGATTTCTGCGGTTGCGGCAAAAGTCATCGCCGGAACGAGAACTGCTTGTCCGGCTTGCAGACCGAGTGCTTCGACGGCTAAATGCAGAGCCGCCGTGCAGGAATTAAGTGCAACTGCAAATGGAGCATGAACTATTTCGGCAAAATTCCGTTCAAACAATTTTACTTTCGGTCCGGTTGTCAACCAGCCTGACCGAAGTGTGTTAATGACTTCGTTGATTTCTTCATCACCCAATTCGGGGCGCATAAAGGGTACATTTAATCTATTTTCAAAAACTTTGGGTGGAGTTTTTTGGAACTGATAATCGTTTCGTGTAAAAGCTGTCTTTGTTTTCAATTGGGGGTTCATAAATTTATTCTTTTCCGTATCCATCATTTGTCAAAAAAGTAGGAATTATCGATTCAATAATTCCTACAAATAATATTTAGGAATCGACAAGAGAGAAGTGATTCGTTATTTTTCGTATAATCATTAAACCAAACAATCGGAAAAGGATAAATCGTGCGGACGGACAATTTTTAGTTAGTATTAACGGACTAAATATAAGGAACAAAACTATTCATTTGTGCTAGGTGATTAATCTAATTCGCTAATTCCTGCCGGTCGCAAAATTTGTGTAGCGGACTACTTCAAAAGAGCTATTTGGTTGATGTCCCGCCGCCATAAAAAAGTTAGTCTTTAAATTAATAATTAAAAACTGAAATTGAAGTTGTCAGAATTTAACTTTTAGCCGTTCAAATAGTTTAATTCAGCAATCACTACAACTCTAAAAACACTGATATATGTTTCCAACTTTAGCATTCGAAGCCAAAAATAAATCCTCAATCAAAATCATTCAAAGAATTTTAGATTTTGCGATGCTCATGGCTGCCTTTACTCTCGCTTATTTGTTACGATTTGATTTTTCTTTGACCGCCGATGAAGCGCAGAAAGCCTTTCTTCAGTTGTTATTCGTCGTTCCATTTCAGTTTTCGGTTCTGCGGCTTTGCAATGTTCACAAATTTATCTGGCGTTATGTCAGTTTGCCGGAAATGAATCGAATTCTGATGGCTTTAGCGGCTGCTGCGCTACCGCTTTTAATGCTTAGATTTTGTTTGCCGGACAATTTGCATCTTGCCATTGTGCCGTTCAGCATCATTATTTTAGATTTTTTATTGGCAATCATTGCCGTTGTCGGCATCCGACTCTTGCGCCGTGAAATTTATGAAAATATGCGCCGGGCGGAAACGAGTGCGGCAAACACGGAAAAGAAATCAATACTTTTAATCGGAGCCGGACGCGCCGGCGTGATGACTTTAACGGAAATCAAAAACCGTCACGATTGTAATTTTGACATCAAAGGTTTTATTGATGATGATTCGGCGAAATTAGGCTCGGTCATTAACGGTATTGAAGTTATCGGAAAGACCGAAAATATTCCGCATCTGGTCCGAAATCTTGATATTGATCACATTATTATTACCATTGCCGAAGCCTCGCGGGAAGATTTTCAACGCATTCTTCAAATTTGCAAAAGTGTGCCGATCAAGGTGAAAACAATTCCCGGACTTTATGAATTGTTGCAGGAAAAAGTGATTTTCACCCGTATTCGGGATGTCGAAGTTGAAGACTTACTCGGTCGGTCAATCGTTTCTCTCGACGAACAAAGTATCAAGCGATTTCTCAGCGGAAAAACCGTTTTAGTAACCGGCGCGGGTGGTTCAATCGGGTCAGAACTTGCCAGACAACTAATGCTTTGTCAAATTTCCAAACTTGTCTTGGTTGAACGCTCGGAGTTCGGTTTGTTTGAAATCGAAAGAGAAATTATTGCGCTGCATCCGACAATCGAAATCGTCGCGGTCATCGCCGATGTTTGCGATGAAAATCGGATGCGGCGCGTTTTTGAGCGTTACCAACCACAGATAGTTTTTCACGCCGCGGCGCACAAACACGTTCCAATGATGGAACATAATGCGGCGGAAGCCTTAAAAAATAATGTTTTAGGCACAAATACGGTCGGCCGGTTAGCCGGTCATTACAGAGCCGAAGGCTTTGTTTTGATTTCGACCGATAAAGCCGTCAATCCGAGTTCAGTGATGGGCGCGACCAAGCGTGTGGCGGAACTTGTTATTCAGGATTTAAATGATCGTTTTGCGACTCGTTATGTGGCCGTTCGGTTTGGCAACGTCATCGGCTCAAACGGCTCAGTCATTCCGACCTTCAAAAAGCAAATCAAAAAAGGTGGTCCGGTAACGGTCACACATCCCGAAATGACGCGCTATTTTATGACGATTCCCGAAGCCTCGCAGCTTGTTTTGCAAGCGGGTGCATTAGGCAAAGGCGGCGAGATTTTTATTCTCGATATGGGCGAACCCGTTAAAATTCTCGATTTAGCGAAAGAAACAATCAGGCTTTCCGGTCTCAAACCGGACGAAGATATTCAAATTGTTTTTACCGGAATGCGGCCGGGCGAGAAACTTTCCGAAGAACTGGAAACCGATCAGGAACGGCTGACTAAAACGACCCATTCAAAAATCTTTATTGCTCAAATCGCGCCGTATCCACGCGAGGAAATCAAAAAAGCTCTGACCACTGTCGAACAACTTTGCTTTTCGGATAATGATTCGATGATTCGCCGTTTTTTGATAGAACTGCTTCCCGAAGCTAGATTGGAAATTAAAGCGGCTCAACCGAAGCTGAAAACTCAAAATAAAGCAAATACACAGATTTATAATCTTGCTTCTTAATTTTTCTTTTGCAAAGAAAAATCATCAAGCCATAAACTTCCGAAAATTGGACAGGGAGTTTGCGGGCAGCTTTGTCTGGTCAGTTTGATTTCGATCGCTTCCGTTTGTCCGGCGGTTTCAAATTCGATTGAAGATTGAATCCAGCCCGTTTCTTTGAGCGACAATTTTGTTTCTTTAACGACGTATTCCGTTGCGGGATTTTTAAGAATAACCTGCAAAACCGGCACCCCGCCCGTCACGATCTTGCTTGTTTTGTAAGAAAAATTTAGTTGATATTTGCGTTTTTCTGCAACTGTAATTATTTGTGAAAGCAACTCTGAGGAATCTTCTTGCCCGTTAAAATCGAATCTCAAGCTTTGCCCTTTCGACTCATTTTCTTCGTCAAAGCCAACCTTGGTATGGTCGGATAATGACCGAATTTGCCAACCGTAGCCAACACCTTGATTGACACTCTTGTCCTCAAAACCGCCATCCTTGATTTCGCCCATTTCCAAGTTTGAACTATCGCAGTTTCGTTCATAAATCTGTTTGGCGATATAATAACGCTTTATCTCAAAAAATTTTCTCACCAATGCGTCGCGGTGTGGCGGAGTTAAATCCTCGTCGCGGCAGACAAGTTGAACAATTGCCGGAAATGCGCCTTTATCGAATAAAAATAAAATGAGTTGTTCTCTTTCAGTTGCGTCTATGGGTGATAAAAGTTTGATTAATTCGTCTGTATTTCCGGCTTTTTCAAGCCACCCAAGCGCAGTCACGTCACCGAAAAATTGCGGATTCCGACGTGCTGCAAAGCGCAATTCGGCAAAGCCTTCATCGGTGCGATTTGTACTAACCAAAAATTTTCCGAAAAAGAGATGTGGTCGGGCATAAAGCGGCGCCAGTTCGATTGAGTGTCGGAATGCTTTTTCGGCTTCCGTGGCGTGGTTTTGCGATTGTTCAATCTGCGCTAATTTTAACCACAAATTATAATCTTTCGGGCGATAGTCAATCGCCTTTGTTAATTCTTCCGCGGCGGCGGCAAAGTTCTTCGAATTCTGATAGACCGAAGATTTTGTTTCGTAATAATCAGCGTCAAAGGGAATTTTATACAATTCTTTTTCGAAAAATTCGCTGCTTTGAGTAATTTTAGCTTGTTCAAGCTGATAACGGGCAAAGCCGAAGAACGAACCCAAACAAATAAAAACTAAGCCGAGAATAGTGAAAAGAAAATTGAAAACCAATCTGTTTGTATTTGGTGAAGCTGCTTCATTTGTAACCGACTGAGTGTCCATTTTGTGAACTGCCAAAAAGAGCAAAGCGGCGAAAAACAAAATATTCGCCGTAATTTGCAAACCAAAATCAAAGAAACTGTGGAGTGCCACGCCGGAAATTCCACAAACCGCTCCAATGCGAACCGCCGTTGAAAAAAAATCGGATGGCTCGGCAAATCTTTTCTTGACCAATATGCAAAAACGCAGAAGAAACCAAACTGCCAGAGCGAGAGCGATAATTCCGCCGCTCGCCGCCAATTCCAGATAATCGTTATGTGCCT
>JBDTZT010000247.1:0-6107 GCA_040005005.1 Actinomycetota bacterium | reverse complement strand
AAAGCAAATATTTCGGGTTTGTGGCGCTTCTTTCAAAACCTTTGACAATCAAACCTTCGGCAAACGCGGTTTGAAATTCGTGCTTGATGCGTTCTTGTTCGGCGATAGCTTTTTTCGTGTCTTTGACAACCAGTTCGTTCCAAGCGGGCGGAATTTCGACCGTCCGGATGACTTCGCCGGTTTCAACAAACCTTTCGCCTCTTGAAAACGCGACCGTCTTTGGCGAATTCAAAAACCAATCAACAAAAAGACGGTCGCTGTCAACGCCTTCTTGGACGCTTTTTTGCTCGGCGCTCGCTTCGGCATCGGTTCCGTAAAAGTTCGGCATATACGTATTAACGCTCGCGCCGAGCCGCTCGATATTAAAAAATGCGTTGCGCGCGAGAACGGGCTGATATGTCCATTTGATATAATTTGCGTCTTCGGCTAAAGCGCGCTGACGCTGCGCCCATTTCAGGCGCGCGCCGATTCCGAGACTTTGCAGCCCGGTTTCAACCGCCGTCATATGCGAATAAAAAGCACGCTCGCAGTTGCCCGCAAGAAACATCGGCAGCGAAAGCACGAAACCGACCAGCCGTTCGCCCAAATAAGCGCCGAGCGTAAAACCGCCCGCGTAGCGCGCGACAATCAAATGGCGAACAGGCGAAATTTCGAGATCGGGCGACGCAAAAACCTTGCGCTGTAAAGTAATGCATTCGCGCATTTCTTCAATCGTTTCGACTTCGCGGATTGTTATTTCGGGTTTTTCCATCTTTTTTTTGCCCGCGAAAGACACGGAAAATACGAAAATAAACACATCAGATAATTTTTTCGTATCATTTCGTCTCTTTCATGGGCAACACTCTTTTAAATCTCAAATTTGCTAAACCAATCTTTTGAAACTTTCGCAATTTGTTTCGATTCTGTCAATTTTACAATTTCGGAAACAAAATTTATCAGCGATAATTTTCCATTCAGACGATATTTCGCCGGAATTTCTTCACGGATTTGTTTAATCAGCGAATCGGTATTCATTCCGATCTTGAAAAGTAAAAGTTTTTCCGTCCGCGTGTGTTTTAAGATCCAATGCGTTTTGCGAATCGAGTTTTGCCCGCATTCGCCCCAGAAAGCAAAATCGCTTTGCGCGTTGAAGGCAATCAAATCGGGTTTGTAGCGCAAGCCGACCTGGCGTTCGATTTCGAGATGCGGATATTGCGAAACAAACATCGCATAGCCCAAAGCCTTCATCAAAACGTGCTCGTAAGATTCGCCCGTCCGCTGCCAGAGCCGCCTTCTGTTTCCCGCCAAAGTAAAATCGTGAAGCATCTTTTGTAATGGTAAATGACGAAAGACAAATGGTAAATTTTTACTTAACTTTTCCGCGACAAATTTGCTATTATAAAAGACGGCGAAAAACAATTCTTTCCTTTTCGTCCGCTTTACTTCAATGAGTTCCCCGAAAAACCTCGATATTACCGGAAATTTAATACTGCATCCGTTTGCCGAACTGCTGGTCGAGCTTCTGCAAGCACGGCTCGACGGTTCGCTGCGTCTTTCGCATCTCAATAACAAGACGATTATTTACGTCAAAGACGGCGAAGTTGTGTTTGCGGTTTCCAATCAGCGTCAGCATCGCATTTTCGAAATGCTTCTGCAAGCCGAAGCGATTACCAAACAGCAGCTCATCGAAATTCCCGAATTTACCAGCGATTTTGCGCTCGCCAAGGTTTTGCAGGAAAAAGAAATACTTTCCGCTTCTTTAATCAAATCGGTTTTTACGCACCAAGTTGAAGCTATTTTAAGAGATGTGATTGGATGGACCGACGGCATTTGGACTTTTAGCTCGCTGGCGCGAATTAAAGAAGATATTCACTACCAAGTGGATACTTACAATTTGTTGGTTGAGTATGCCCGAAGTATGCCGCAAGAAACAATTGTCCGGCGATTTAAGAGTTTCAAAGAATCATTCGGCAGAAAACCATTTGCGTCTTCGCACATCAATCTGCTTCCGCAAGAAGCGTTTTTGCTTTCCAGATTTGAAAATTCTTTCATGCAAATTGACGATATAAAATCTCTGAGCGGTTTATCTGATTTGGAAACTCTGCAAAAACTTTACGTGCTGTGGCTGGCCGGATTTCTTCATCGGCAGGATTGGGATGCGGCCTTCAACGAACATCGCCTTTCCGCAATTTCTTCCGCCAAATTTGAAGTAAAAAAACAAGTTGTCGCGCCGCCGGTCGTAAAACCCGCGGCATCTGAACATCAATCAACCAACGCGGAAAACAGCCTCCAAGAAAAAGAAAAGTTGACGCTCGAAAAATATCTTGAACAGGTCGAAAAAGCCGAAACGCATTACGAATTGCTGCGCATTTCACATAAATCAACCGCCACGGAAATAAAATCGGCTTATTTCGGTCTGGCGAAATGCTTTCACCCCGACCTTTTCCATAAACAAACCGACGCGAAAACGCACCGCCGTATTCAAAACGCTTTTAGCGAAATTGCTCACGCCTACGAAACGCTCCACGATGAAGAAACGCGTCAGACTTACGATTTCAAACTCCGCAAACTCTTGCAAGAATTGGAAAAAATGGGTCCGATACCGGAAGACAAACCCGTCGTTCAGCAAAAAGATCTGACCGAAGCCTCGGAAATTTTTGAACACGGCTTTAAACTTTTGATGGAAGAAGATCACCACCAAGCGATGCCGTATCTGGCCCGCGCCGCAAATCTTGCGCCGAATGTCGCGCGTTATCGCGCTTATTACGGAAAGATACTGGCAACCGATAAAACTAAACGATTCAAAGCCGAAGCGGAACTGCAAGCCGCCATCAAACTTGAAGCCGGAGATCCGACCTACCGCATTATGCTGGCTGAATTTTTTGTTCAATACAAGTTAGTAAAACGCGCCGAGGGCGAACTCACGCGGCTTTTGGCAATCTTTCACGACAATAAAGAAGCACAAGCCTTACTCGACAGTTTGCGGTAGGAAAGTTAAAATGTTTTCACATTCGGATTTCAATTCCGAATTCCGGTTTCCAGGTTGAAAATTAAATCCGGAATTTGGAATCCGGAATTTGGAATTTACAATCTGATATATGGAAAGTATTTTTTCAACCGAAGCGCAATTTGAAATACCGGCGGATGATCCGTTGGCGCAAATTTCGGCGACGATGGATGAATTTGAAGGCTACGCACATCCGCACGGCCGACGGGTTGCCGTAATTGCCCAGACAGTTGCCGAGAAATTTAATTTTGCGTCGCACGACCGCTATGCTTTGCGCCAAGCCGCACTTGTTCACGACATCGGCGAGATGGTTATGAACCGCGAATATATCAAGTCAAACCGGCTGTTGCGCGAAGATGAGCGGATTGATATGCAGCGGCACACGGTGATCGGCGAACAGGAAACCGCCCGGCGCGGTTTAGGTCGCGCCGTTCAGCTTCTCGTCCGCTGGCATCACGAATGGTGGAACGGTGCGGGATACCCGGACGCTTTGGAGCGCGAACAGATTCCGCTCGCCGCCAGAATTTTGCGCGTTGCCGATACCTTTGCGGCGCTGACCGATTCGCGCCCGTATAGTCTGGCAATTTCTTCGTCGGAAGCGAAACGCTATCTGGTCGAGTGGTCGGGCATCGAGTTTGACCCGAAAGTTATCAAAGCGTTTTTGTCGCTTGAAAATATGCCGGAACTCGAATCTTTCGCCGTCGAAAAAAATATTCAGTCCGTCGAACAGCCGCAAAATTATTAATTTATGATTCAAACAAACAATGCGCCGCGAGGCTGGCTGGCCTTTGAGCTAAACGTTTTGAAGCGTTTGAAATTTACGTCTGCGGCGTTGCCTTTTACGGGCGATGCCAATCTCGGTGCTTACTTAAAACGCTGGAAAGTGCGGGTTCTCGCTAATGATTTGACGCTTTCGGGTTGGACCAAAGCCGTCGCCGGGATTCAGAACAACGGCGAAAAATTGTCGGACGATGATGTCAATGCGATTTTAGAAGAGGCTTACGTTCCGCGTTACCGTCTGCAAAATGCAGCTCTCAGAAATTGGTTCGGCGAAACCGATGCGTGGTGGTTCGATAATGTTCGTCAAAATATCGAACGCCTGCCATCGCCGCTCGGCAAGGCGATTGCTTCAAATATTGTGATGAATGTCGGCGATTATGTTTTATCTTTTACGGGCGAAACACTCGAGCTTCGCCAGCCGCTTTCCAATGTTTTCCGCAGGCTGATGAGCGCCCTGCACGAACCTGTCAATAACGGTCAAAGCAATACTTGCTCAAACAAAAACGCCTACGAATTTATCGCCGAAAATTTCTCGTCCGATTTGATGTTTCTGCGCCTTCCGCGCGCCCATAATCTCGCGCAGCGAAATTATCTCGGTTGGACGGCGTGGCGCGAGGAATTCCTTCGCGGCGGCGATGATTTTTGGAACGATTTGGAAGTTCGCCAAGCCGGCCGATTGGGAACTCTTATCGAAACAAAATCGCAGTATTTACGACTTTTAGAAGAAACTCTGCGGACGGCTTCGCACATTAAAACCTGGGCCATCGCGCACGTCGAAGACGGATTTATCGCCACGCAGGATATTGTCGAAACCATCGGAAGTGCCGAGCGCCGGGTTGATACGATTTTTACCAAAGATTTTTCGGAACTGACCGGAACAAAAGCCGTGATAATCACGGCTTGAGTTCCAAGTTTCAAGTTCCAAGTCCCAAGTCCCAAGATCAACTTTGAGTTTCCAACTTGGGATTTGGAACTTGGGACTTAGAACTCCTGAGAAACCACATTATCCCTGCACTTGCCGATAAAATTCCCGAAATTATCGTTAAGGTTTGCGGCGAAATTCCGTAAATTGCGAGACTCGCCAAATAACTCGAAAGACTAAAAATCGTCAACTCCGCGCCGCGGTCGAGCGTCGAAATTCGCCCGCGAATATAGTCCGGCAAACTGCGCTGAAACATCGTTTCCTGCACCGCGTATTCTACGCCGACAATCGCCCGCGAAATAAAGCAGAACACCGCGAGCAGCCACAAACTCGGCATCAATCCGCCGACGGAAAACAAAATTCCGTGAATGATCAGTGTCCATCCGATAAATGAACTATGACTTTTTCGGCGGTCGAGAATCGCCGAAGTCCGGTGCGCGATCATCATCCCGAGAAAAAGTCCGAGACCACTCGCAAACCACAAAATTCCGACCGCCAAATCCGGATTCAATTGTTCTTTCTGCGCGAAAAAAACTCCGCCCATACGCTCAAAAACGACATTTATCGCGCCGCCACCCGTCGCCCAAATGACATTCATAATCAAGATCGTCAGCGCGAAATGATTCTGCGTCGTATATTGAAAGCCTTCCTTTAATTCGCTAAAAAATGATTCGCGCTCCGTTTTATCTTTCATCCTTTCGGCAGTTTCGTCGTCGCGGGTCGCTTCTTCGGGTATCAGCCAGACGGAAAATGCCGACCCGGCAAACGACACGGCGTTGATGATAAACGCGATTTTGTAGCCGAAAGCAAAAGCCGCCAAACCGCCGAGCGCGGAACCGATTGCCATCAGCAAAAAGCGCGTCGAAAACATTAGAGCAGTTCCTGCCAGAAGTCCGTCTTTGCCCGTCATATTAGGCGTTGCGGCATTTTTCGCGCCTTCAAAAAACGCGCCGAAGGTTGAAAGGAAAATTGTGGCAAGATAAGCAATCCACAAATTCTCCGCGCTTGTGACAAACAAAAAGGCAAGCGCCACCCCAACGCGGATTAAATCCGACCCGATCATTATCCGCCGCCGCGAAAAACGGTCAACAAAAGTTCCCGCAATCGGCGAAAAAAGCGCAAAAGGAAGCAAACGGCAGACAAATAAAATACCCGCCGCCATCGGCGAAGCGTCCGAAACGACGCGCACCAATCCCAAGCCCGCGATGAAGTTAAACCAATTTCCCATCTCGGAAACAAACTGTCCCCACAAAAGATTACGGAAATTGCGGTTGCCTTTTAATAATTGTGAATATGTTAAATTCATAAAAACAATGGGAAATGGATAACTGAAAATGGAAAATGAATTTGGAATTTAATAATTTTCCATTTTCAGTTATCCATTAAAAAAAGCCGTCAGGCTAAATAACCTGACGGCTT
>JBDTZT010000246.1:0-6113 GCA_040005005.1 Actinomycetota bacterium | reverse complement strand
CAAATCTTCGCCGTCAATGATGATGTTTCCGCTCGTCGGCGAGAGAAGTCCGCCGAGCAGATGCAAAAGCGTCGATTTCCCGCAACCCGAAGGTCCCATAATCGCGACGAATTCGCCTTTTTCAATCGAAAGCGAAACGCCGTGCAAAACAGGATTTTCGATTTTCCCGATTTTATAACTTTTTCGTAAATCTATTGTTTGTAAAATTGTGCTCATTAAAGAAATTTATGATAAAACCACAGTTTAAAAGTAAAAAAGTAAAAAGGCAAAAAGAGCCGTTGATTACTTGCCTTTTGCCTTTTAGTTTTTATTTTTTACTTTATTTATTAAGGCGTTTTGTCGGCCGAATTCGAATTTTCGGTCAAAGATTTCTGACTTCGCGCTTCCTGCAGTTTTTTGTCCAAATCAACTTCTTCGAGACCCCAGGTATTTTCCAAAACAAATGCTTTTTCGGGATAAATTTTACCGATCGTGACACTTTCCGGCGTTTGATAGGTCAACTTCATTTTATACTTTTCCTTCGGCCGCGTGACGATAACTTGCAAAGGCAGATTATTATATTCGCCGCTTTCGCCTAAATTTCCTTCTTGCCCGTAAACAATATCGGATTCGATTTCGCCTTTCTCATCAAAAATCTGTTGATGCGCGAGACGAATTCCGCCAACGCGGTCAAACCAGAAACGGCGCGAAATCTTCAAACTTCCGTCCGCTTCTTTGCGAAATTCGTCCAAAAGATAGTAACCGCGCATAACCCATTGCAAAGGCGAACCTTTCGGCAGCTTGAAGTCATATTCTTCCTGTAAAATCGTGCTTGTCAGATAAGAATAATTTTGCGTATCAACCGGGCGTACCAGCATTGCATCGGTAAAATGCTGCGGGCGCAGATTTGCAAAAGCATTAACATTTTGCTTGATAACCTTGCCGTTATCCAAATCCGTCTTTTTAACCTGCTCCTGTAAAAGAGAGTAATCGGCATTATTTGTTCCGACAACGAATTTTTTGTATTTTCCATCGCCGCCGTCCTGCAAAATTGCGACCCGAAATTTTGTTCCGTCAGAGGTCATCTGCGCGACATCGGTTTTGATGACCGGAACCTGAACTTTCATCAGAATATTTGCCGGACGCTGAACGACAACTTCGCCGTCCGCCGATTTGTATTTTTCCGCGATGCCGCTTTCCGCAAATGAATTATCTTCAAATTTCAAATACATTTTGGCACGCATCGAATTGATCCGCGCAAAACGATTCACTTCCCCGAGCAATTGAGATTGTTCGGCTTTCTCCGTTTTCAGCAATTTCGCAGTAGTTTTGTTTTCTTTAACAATTCCGCTACAACCGCCTAGAAACAATGTCGAAAATAAAAATGTAAATAATAGCAAAAGGGGTTTTCGTTTCAGCATTACTCGGTTCTGATGTCCGAAGATTCGGCTCTGTTGTCTTAAAATTTTCACAAAATATTTAATGGATTCGGGTATAAACGTCAAATAATACCACGTCGAAAGCGTTTAACCTAACAGCAAAAGACGCGGTCGCGAAGGCAGTTTTGCTCTTCGCACCGCGTATATAATCAGTTTCAACTTTTGTTTTATTCCCTTTTAATGCCCGAACGCTCCGGTCGAACGCGTTAAATAATCCTGCATAACATAGGCAAACATAATTGCAATCCAGAAAAATCCGGCGACCGCCGACAGCCAAATCAGTTTCGATTGCCAATAAACGTGCATAAAAAACAGAATCACGAAAGTCATTTTCGTAAAAGCAATCAATAAAGCAACAAGGGTATTTGCACCCGGAAAAAGGCGGCTGTCCAAATCGGTCAAAGCAACCAAGTAAGTGACAATCGTCATCACGAACAAAAATGCAAATACGAGAAAATACTGCAAAATACTCATATGTTGACCTTCTGAATGAGTATCTTCCGAATGAGTATCTTCCGAATGAGTATCTGAATGTTTATCTGACATATTTTAATGTCCTCCTGCCAAAAAGTGTCTGCCGAGCAAATAAAGCAACGGGAAAAGAAAAATCCAAACAATATCAACAAAGTGCCAGTAAAGGCCGGAAATTTCGACCGGTGCGTAATATTCGGCGGAATAGGTATTGCGCCACGCCATCACCAAAAGCCACGTCATCAGACCGAGACCGATGATCATATGCAGGGCGTGCAAGCCGGTCATCACAAAGTAAATCCAAAAGAAAATCCGAACCTTGTCCGTGAATTTGGCATTATCGTATTCACCGTTGGTAAAGTATCCGAGCTCTTCGTATTTGGTTAAATGATTTTCTTTTTGCGCCTCAAGCACAATTTTAATCCCGTTTTTATCGTCATCGTCCCAGTGAAAATCGCCCCGCGGATTGGCATGATGTTCTTCGGTTTTAGCTTCGGTGTCGCCTTCTTTCTCTTCCGGTGCTTTGATCTTTTCATTCAAACCGTTGATCGGCACGAGTCCGTGATGATATTTGTCGGCATATTCAAAATACTTGACTCCCAAAAAGGTTGCGCCGAACGCCATTGTCAGGATAATCAAAATGACCTGCATATTCCGATTACCTTTCTGAGCATAATAAACCGTCAGCGCCATCGTTAAACTGCTGATGATCAGAACCAGCGTGTTGGCAAATCCCATGACCACATTCAAGTGATTACTTCCCGCCGCAAAGGCCATCGGATACCTTGAACGAAATACGAGGTAAACCGTAAACATTCCGCCGAAGAACATAATTTCCTGCACCAGAAATGCCCACATTCCGAGGGAAACGGATTCTTCCTGCTGTTTCATATCTTCAAACTGGTGCTGAAGACCGGGTGCCTGATAATGGTCGTGTGTGTCTGTATGTGCCATTTTTTTCAAATTACGAATTACGAATTACGAATTACGAATTGCTTAGAACTTAATCTCGTAATTCGTAATTTGAAATTCGTAATTGGTTAAACTGTTGCTAAATCTCTCTTTTTAGCTTCTTCTAAATCCAAGCCGTTTTCTTCGCCGAATTCGTAGGCTTCCCACGTCACAATCGGCGTTGTTTCAAAGTTTTCGGTCGGCGGCGGCGAAGCGGTACGCCATTCCAAGCCGGGCAGCATCCACGGATTTGCCGGCGCATCTTTGCCGAAAATCAGCGAAAATGTCAAATAAATCAACGGTAAAACCAAGCCGAGTCCTAAAACCGACGCGCCCGCCGTCGAGAAAATATTCAAAACCTGAAATTCTTCCGAATATGAAGCATACCGGCGCGGCATTCCCTGATAACCCAGAAGAAACTGCGGGAAAAATGTCAGGTTAAACCCGACAAAAACGAGCATCGCGGAAATTTTGCCCCAAAATTCCGAATACATTTTGCCGGTCATTTTCGGCCACCAGTAATGGAGTCCGCCCAAATAAGCCAAAACCGTGCCGCCAACCATGACGTAATGAAAGTGCGCGACGATAAAATAGGTGTCGGTTAAGTGAACCGTCAAGCCGATTGAACCGAGGAAAAGTCCGGTCAAACCGCCGATCAGGAAAAGTCCCATAAATCCGATCGCGTAGAGCATCGGCGTATCGTATGAAATCGAACCTTTGTAAAGCGTCGCCGTCCAGTTGAACATCTTAATCGCCGAAGGGACGGCGACGACCATTGTCAGGAATGAGAAAACCAAACCGGCATAAACCGATTGTCCGCTGACAAACATATGGTGTCCCCAGACGAGAAAACCGAAAATGGCAATCGCAATCGAAGAAAATGCGATAAATTCGTAACCGAAAATCTTTTTGCGCGAGAAGTTAGAAATCAATTCCGAAATCACGCCCATTCCGGGCAGAATCATAATGTAAACCGCCGGATGCGAATAAAACCAGAAAAGATGCTGAAACAAAATCGGATCACCGCCGATTGCCGGATCGAAAATCCCGACGTGTCCGACTCTTTCAAGCGCGAGCAGCAAAATCGTGATGGCGATCACCGGCGTTCCCAAAATCATCACCAGCGCGGTCGCGTAATTTGCCCAAACGAAAAGCGGCAGGCGAAACCAGGTCATACCGGGCGCCCGCATCGTGTGAACCGTAACGATAAAATTCAAACCCGTTAAGATTGACGAAAATCCGTTGATAAAAATACCAAGCCCGACCGCCATCACATAGCCGTTTGAAAAAGTCGTCGAATACGGCGTGTAAAAAGTCCAGCCGGTGTCAACTCCGCCCTGCATCAAAGCCCACAGCGTCAAGCCGCCGCCAAGCCAGTAACAATACAAACTGATCAGATTGATGCGCGGCAGCGCCAGGTCTTTTGCGCCAATCATAATCGGCAGCAAAAAGTTTCCCAAGATTGCCGGAATAACCGGAATCAGGAAAAAGAAAACCATAATCACGCCGTGATGTGTGAAAACCTTGTTGTATGTTCCCGTTTCAAGCAAATCGCTCTGCGGTGTCAGCAGTTCAAGGCGAATCGTTGCCGCATACAAACCGCCGATCATAAAAAAGGCGGAAACGGTTATCAGATACATAATCGCAATGCGTTTATGGTCTTTGGTCAAAAGCCATGATCGCAAGGTAAATCCGTTTGTCAGATAATTTACCTTCGGCTTTTCGATATAATCGGAATTAATTGCATTTACGTTTTGCATATTATTTACTACCTTTATTTATTGCTTTTAGTCGGCTCGGATTGTTGCCGCGGCGCGTTCGGATTGCTTGACAAACCTGAGTTTGTATTTCCGCGGTCAGTCTTTTTTACCGTTGTATCAGCTGTATTTGTCATTGCATTGGACGATGAACTGGTTGAACTTGACGGACTGCTCATCGCCGCATTTCCATTCAAGGATTTGATATAAGCCACCAGCGAAACCAGTTGTTCTTCCGTCACTTGTCCCTTAAAGGTCGGCATAATCGGCTGAAAGCCTTCGACAATTTGTCCCGACGGATTCAAGATCGAATTGCGGATATATTCTTCGTCGGCTTTGACGACCTGTCCGGTGGTTAATTTAACATCCGTGCCGAACAAACCTTCGAGTTTTGCGCCGCGCTGCGAGGCACCGCCCGCGTGGCACGAGGCGCACCCGAGTTTGTTGGTGAACAATTCTCTGCCGGCTTCGACCGGCGTTTGATTTGAACCGCCGCCGGCGAGCCAATTGTCATACTCGGTCTGTTCCATGACATAAACCCAGCCGCCCATTCCCGAATGATTCAGTCCGCAGTATTCAGCACAATACAAGTGATATTTGCCCGGCTTCGTGGCGTTAAACCAAAGTGTCGTATAACGTCCCGGCACGACGTCCGCTTTCGTTCTGAAAGCCGGAATAAAAACATCGTGCAAAACGTCTTCGGTCGTCATCGTCAGTTTGACGTTGCGTCCGACCGGAACGTGCAGTTCGTTGATTTCGCGTTGGCCGGTGCCGTGCTGAAACTTCCACATCCATTGTTTCCCGACCACATAAATCTCCATTGAATCAGCCGGCGGACGATATTGATTGTAAAAAACGAGTGCGCCGCCTAAGAAAATCGTCATCGAGATAACGAACGGAATAATTGACCAAACGGTTTCCAGCATGATCGAGCCGTGCATTTCATCGGGCGTCGCAAATTTTTCTTTCTCGCGGTATTTGACGGCGAAAAAGAAAACTGCCACGACAATCGGAATTGTGAACGCGACGCTGATCAAGATCAGGTAAAAATACAGATAATCTACCTGCCACGCGAAGCTCGAAGCCTGTTCGGGAAATAATGGAACCCACGTATTTTGCATATCTTAAATTTCAGATTTCAGATTTCAGATTCAAACTCCTAAATTTGGAATTTGGAATTTATCAATTTATCTCAAACCCTTTTTTTGTTTTGTTACGCCGCCAAAAGACGAAAAGCATTGCGCCTAATCCAATCAACGTCACAACGCCGCCCAAACGAATAACTTTCAAAATTGACAAACCATATTTGCCGGTCGCCGGATCGTAATGATAACAATAAAGCATCAACTGTTCGGCGGAATTTCCGATTTTGTTCTGCGCCGATTCCATCACCGCAAATTTTATATCTTTCGGCGCGTAATCAATGCCGTAAAGATAGCGCGAAAGTTTTCCTTCGGGCGTGGCAATCATAATGCCGCCCGCGTGAGCAAACTGATTCGTCTGTTCGTCCCACTGA
>JBDTZT010000245.1:0-6120 GCA_040005005.1 Actinomycetota bacterium | reverse complement strand
GCTAAAATCAAAATCGCGCCGAGCGAGACGAATCCGAAAACGACTTGACCGGCAAAAAACGTCCCGATCATCAGCGTATAAACCGGCAGCCGCGCCGAACAACTCATAAACGGCGCAATCAGAATCGTCGCCAGACGGTCTTTCGGATTCTCAATGGTGCGCGCCGCCATAATACCCGGAATCGCACACGCAAAACTGCTCATTAAAGGTAGAAATGCTTTGCCATGAAGCCCGAATTTGCTCATCACCTTATCAAGCAGGAACGCCGCCCGCGCCATATAACCCGTATCTTCCAAAATCGAAATAAAGAGAAAAAGAAGCAGAATCTGCGGCAAAAAGACCAGTACGCCGCCGACTCCGGCGATGATTCCGTCAACCACCAAATCTGTCAAAATGCCTTCTGGCATCTGCGCTTTCACAAAATCGCCCAATGCGCCGAAACCTGATTCGAGCAGATTCATCGGCAGTTCCGCCCACGAGAAAATTGTCTGAAACACGAGCAGCAGAATGGCGACTAAAATCACCAAACCGAAAAACTTATGAGTCAGAACCGCATCAATCTTTTCCGAAATGCCTCTTTCGGTTGTTTCGACCGCCGTGACCGCTTCCTGATAAACGTCCGAAATAAAATTGTATCGCGCAAAAATCTTCCGGTTCGCCGCCGCATCACCCGAAAGGCTTAAATGAATGTCTTCTTCCGTCACAGTTTCGATAAATTCTGCTTCCGAAAGCCACGGCAGACGCGGAATCCGGTGGTTTTGTGCGGAATGCAAAGTCTTTTCAGCAAGTTCCGCTGTGCCTTGTTTCTGCGCGGCTTTGACGGCGACGACGGGAATCTGCAAAAGTTTGGAAAGTTTGTCCGTATCAATTTTCAGACTCTGCTTTTCCGCCAAATCAACCATCGTCAGCGCGATGACTACCGGAATATTGTATTCCAGAAGTTGCGTCACAAGATAAAGATTTCGTTCGAGATTGGTTGCGTCAACCACCGCGATGACGGCATCGGGTTTCGGCAGATTTTCGATTTTTCCGATGAGAACATCGTGCGCGATCTGTTCGTCAATCGAAGTTACATCAAGACTGTACAGACCGGGCAAATCAATCAAACGCGCCGAATCTATACCCAATTTCCAAATGCCTTCCTTGCGCTCGACCGTGACCCCCGGATAATTGGCAACCTTTTGCTTCAAACCTGTCAAAGCATTAAAAAGTGTTGTTTTTCCGGCGTTCGGATTGCCCGCTAAAGCAATTGTCAATTGTTTATTGGTGGTGGTTCGTTGTCCGTTGGGCTCTGTTGACAGACTTTGGACTTTGGATTTTGGACTTTGGACTTCTAGGGTTTTCATTCGCTCACTTCAATTGACTCGGCTTCAGATTTTCGCATTGCCAGACTGTAGCCGCGCAGACGAATTTCAAGCGGGTCGCCAAACGGTGCGGTTTTGATAATCTTCACGGCTACGCCCGGCACCACGCCCATTTCCATCAAACGTCTGGTCACGGCGTTGTTTCCTTTGATCGAAACGACTTTGGCGGTTTCACCAATTGGCAGATTTGTCAGAATCATATTTTTCTCAAGGCGCAAATGAAAATTTATTGTCAGGTTTTCACGCCGGTTAAAGTTTACTCTAATTGAAATCCATTTTCAATTTCAATTATATAAAATAAATAATTCGCCTAAAGTTCCAAATTATTTCAATGTTATTTTGTTTGAATAACCGTCTCACTAACGAGATCGGCTTGATAATTACCGATCACAAAGCGCAGCGGTGTGCGTTTTTGGTCATTGCTGAGCCAAACGCGTAAGTTGAGCGCATCGAGTTGCGGATTTCCAGTGATGACGGTAATCATCTGCGCCGGAATTTTTTCGCCGCGCAAATTTATCAATTCCGCTTCCAGCGGACGAAGCGTAAAAATATAAAATTGTGTTCCGTAAAAGACCGAAACCCGTGTGTCGTTGATCGGATTTTTTGAATCTTTGCTCGGCTTCAAATTAAATGAACGAATTGCGTAAGCCAAAGACAAAAGACTGTGCGTGTTAAGCGGAATTTGCGTTTGATTTGTTCCGCCGAAGATAGCGACACCTTTTTCCTGATCAAATCTTGCCGACTGATTAAAACTGCTCAGAGTGCCGCTGAATTTAACTTCAAACTGATAAGGCGCAAGCGTTTCGGCATTGACTTGCGCGATTATCGCATCGCCCGGGTTAAAAATACCGATTCCTTTTTCGACATTTGAAATCGTTGCAGCTAAAAATAACGAGTCTTTCTTTTGAATCGTTTTTCGTTCTTTGGCCTGCAGTAAAAACGCGCCGACATTTTTTCCGCCCGAAGTTATTCGATATTCGAGCGTTTCGCCCAAAACAAACGGCAAATTCGACGAAAGCGGCTGATTATCCAAACTCGGTGTCGGACTCGGTGTCGGTGTCGGAGTTTGAACGGGGCGCGGCGTTTGAACCGGCGTTGGAGTCGGTTGGACTACGGGTTCGGGTTCAATGTTTTGAACGCTCGCGAGCGATGCTTTAAACTCGCCTCTGGCAGTTTTGAAACGAATCAGAACAGGAATTTTCTGCTCGTCCGCGCTGAAATTGACACGAAAATCCCGAAAACCTTTTTCGTTAAAATATTCACTCTGAATATTTGAAATAGTTGTATCAAATTCTCCGGCGTCGGTTTTAATTTTTTCACTGGCCGCCGTTTGCGCGTTGACAGTGTAGATTTTCTCGTCTTCCTGCAACAAAAAACTACCGATTCCGCCGGCCTCTCTGATGCGGTAAATCAGCGTCAGCAAATCAAAATTCGGCGTCGGCGAAGCGAGAAAATTGCTGACGGTTTCTTTCGGCAAAACTCCGGCGTTGGTAGATTTGCGAATATAAAGCGGCAAACCCGTTTCGGCGGCGGCGAACGTGATACGCGAATCGTCCAAAAGATAAAACGCTGCTGCGACGAGTTCGTTGGTTTTAAATTTCGAGTGCAGTTCAACTGCGTCTTTATCGCTTAATTTCCCGCGTGAAACAACGGAAATCTCTGCAAAACCCGCATTTTTGAACCGCCCGAACGAAACATTGTAAGTCAACTTTTCACCGATGCGGAAAGGTGTCGGCGGAAGATTTTCAGTTTTTTCCGCCGTTTGTGCTGAAACATTTTTGAGAACAAAAAAAGCGATTACGCCGAGAAAAACAATAAAGGTAAATCGCGTAAAGTTACTTATAAACGTCGCCTGATTTTTGAAGTTTGAAGTTTGAAGTTGTGTCTGTTTCATTAAAAAATCTTTCGTTTATTCGGTTTCAATCTCTACTAAAATTTTCCTGACCGCGGCTAATTTGTCGTCCAATGCGGTAATCGGACGGCCGATGACGAGATAATCCGCGCCCTGGCGGACGGCTTCTTTTGGTGTCATTACACGCTTCTGGTCATCATTCGTTGCAAAAGTTGGACGAATTCCGGGCGTCACGATCAAAAAATCCTTATTCTCAATATTTCGGCGAATCGCTTCAACTTCGAGCGGTGAAGCAACGACGCCGTCCAAACCACATTTTGCCGTAAGTTGCGCCAAATTTAAAACTTGCGAATCAATTTCCTGCTCGATCCCGACTTCGCGCAAGGTTTCCCGGTTCGCACTTGTCAAAACTGTCACGCCGATAATTTTCGGCTCTGCGAGCTTTTCCTTCGCGCAAACTTCCCGCACATTTTCAACCGTCCGGCGCATCATCTCGCCGCCGCCGAGCGCGTGAATATTGAACATCCAAACGCCGAGCCGCGCCACCTCGACCGATGCTTTCGCCACCGTGTTGGGAATGTCGTGAAATTTCACATCGAGAAAAACTTTGATGTTTTGCCTGACAACTTCCCGCACAAAAGATGAGCCGGCCACCGTAAAAAGTTGCAAACCGATTTTGAACGCCCCGACTTCCGCGCCGATTTCATTGATGATTTTCCGCGCGTCGTCAGCCGTTTCGACATCAAGCGCGACGATGATTTGGTCTTTGCTCATTTTGTTTTGTTCTCTCGCTTTTGAAACTTTCATTTCCTAACAAACACACCACGTCGCTACCGCTCTGGGTTCTGACTTATTTCCTTCAAACTTCGCGGCACTCGTCTGCGCCAAACTTCAATCATTTCAGGCTTTTTCTGTAAAATTCTTAACATCAAATCAATTTCTTCGGGCGAAAAATAGTCGCGTTTTTTTGCATTCACGCTTTTCAATGGAATATTTTGGTAAAGCCATTGCCGATAAGATTTCAAACCTTCGCCGTAACCTCTTTCAATCGCTTCCAGATCGGCGCGGCGTTCAAATTTCGCCGTGAAACTTTTGTCCGCCAGACGCGCTAAACCAAACAATTCAAAACGATTTTTTCGTTGGTAATAAAAAACGTGCGCCAGTTCGTGCGCCAAAATTGCGCGGATGCCGTCGCCGGGCGCATTTCGGCGAAAAACTTCCGGGTTGACGAAAATTACATAACTGATTTTCCGAAACGTCAGAAAACGCTCGATTGAAAATTGCGATTTGAAATAATTCGAGTCGCTCTCGAAAGTCTTGATGTCTATTTTTGCCGTTTTGAGTTCGGGATAAGATTTTTCGATAATTTCACCGACAATTTTTTGAGTTTTTTCGACGGCTTCCGTTTCCTGCGAAAAAGCGGCGATTGGAAAGATAAATAAAATCGCCGCCAAACAAATTTTCCCAAAAATAATGTTCATCTGCTACTCAATCGCTTTGCCGATTTCGCTTCTAAAAAATCTCGACAAACGAAGTGCGCCGCTGGTCAAAAGCCGCGCGCTTTGTTTCTTGAAATGCTGAAAGGGCAAGGCAATTTCCAGATTCAGTTTGTTTTTTCGCAAAAATTCCAGACATTGGGCACCCGCTTCCGTCATTTCCGACGCGTTTTGCAGCATATTTTTTTCGCGTTCGATGTCTTTTTGCGAATTATAAATCACGGCTTGCATAAACCACGCATCGGAATATTTTCGGTCGAGCGAAATGGCACGCTGCAGATGACGCACCGCCAAAACTTCGTCCTTCAGATGAAAATAGGCGCAACCGATCAGATAATGAAGCTCGGGAATTTCTGCATTTCCCATCGCCAGTTTGAAAGCCGTGATGCTTTCCGTCCAATTTTCTTCAAAAGCCGCGGAAATTCCCCAGATAAAATTGACGACCCGCGAGGTTTTTTCGTTTTCCGCCAAAATACTCAAAAATCGCCGCGATTTCTCGGTTTCGGCTTCGTCGGCGTAAATTGCCCCTAAAAAAAGTAAGTTTTCGAGATTGTCGGGCGCGAACAAATGTGCATTTTCAAGATATTTTTTTGCTTCGGAAAATTTATCCGCAAAAAAGTAAGTTTTAGCGACAAAAGAAAGTAGCGAAATGTTTCGCGGCGAAAGCAGCGCGGCGCGTTCAAGCATCCGAAACGCTTCTTTTTCTTCATTTTGCTCCAACAGTTTCACGCCTTCGTTGAGCAATTTTGTAAAAAGCTCGACATTCGGAGAATCGTGTTCGGCAATTATGTTTTCAATTAACCGCGATTTTTTATCTTTTTCGTTTTGTGATGATTTGTTCCGAAGTTGTTTTATTTTTTCCGCATCATCACTGATGCCGAGTTTCTGGTTAAGAAATTTAACCTGATGCTGATTTTCTTTGACGATTTTTCCCTGTTCACGAATAATATCCATTGCAATCCGCAAACTTTCACTCATCTGCACCAGACGCAGTTCGAGCAACGAAACTCTTTCGAGCAGATGATCTTCGTAAAACGACGGAACGTGATTTGTGTCGTATTGCAGGGAATTTGGAAACACGACGAGAAGCAGACGCGTGCCGCAATGCTGGCAATGCGTTTCACGTAAACTGTTTTGCGTGCGGCAATTTTGACAATAAATCGAAGTTCTTTCCACTTTTAATCAGTCGAGAGTCGAGAGTCGCTTGATTTTTCTCTCGACTCTCGACTGTATTCAGTCCAAATCCAACGGATTCCTAAAGGGCACATCTTTTTCGCCTTCGGCGCGTTTCAATGCCTCTTTAAATTTTTCATCCAAAAGGCGTTCGCGGTCTTTCATTGAAGACATTTCCTGCGCGAAAAGCTGGTCGCGCAGTTCTTTTTGTTTTCCGAGATTGTTTTTCAAATCT
>JBDTZT010000244.1:0-6123 GCA_040005005.1 Actinomycetota bacterium | reverse complement strand
GCACTCGACCGGAACGATAATCATACGATTGACGACGGCAAAGAGTTATTCGGCAATTACTGCGACCAGCCCGCACCGCCGGCAGGAACTTTACGCAACGGTTTCAGCGGTCTCGCCGAATTCGACAAAGCGGCAAATGGCGGCAACGGCGACGGAAAAATCACCCGCGCCGATACCGTTTTCAAAAAGCTGCGTTTGTGGCAGGACAAAAATCACAATGGCATCTCCGAACCAGAAGAACTTTCAAAACTTCCCGCGCTCGATGTCGTCGCTATTTTTCTTGATTACCGTGAATCAAGCCGAACCGACGAATTTGGAAATCGTTTCAAGTTTCGGGCAAAAGTTCGTGACCGAAATGATTCCAGAGTTGGACGCTGGGCGTGGGACGTTTTCACCGTTCCGCCGACAAATTAATTTTTCGACAAATCGCTGAATGATAAAAGGGCAGAAAATCAAATTCTGCCCTTTTATTTTGTTCACACGCTTTGTTAGCCAATTTCAAAACTCTATTTCACAAAAGTTGTTTCGATGCGCGGCAAAAAGCCTTTAAAGGTGCGCGTTAGAGATTCATCGTAAATCCGTTGTTTTTCTTCGTTCATCGGAAAATGCTCGTCCGCGCCGTATGGATATTTCGTCATTCCTTTGAACGGCAAAGGATATATCGCGTCGGGCGAACCGGAATTGATGTCCATTTCCTTGCTGTAACCGTCGGCGTAAAGCAAAAAGGTATAAACTTTTCCCGGCGGCGGCGCGGGCAATTCTTTGAAACTCAACGCGAATTCGTCGCCCGCTTTGGCAACTACGAAAACATCGTCAATTTCCGAGAGCAAAGGTTTTACGTCGCCGAATTTGGTAAATTTTCCGGCAAAATTTTTCCAGCGCGAATCAAGCGAAACTTTTGAATAATCGGGAACGAGCATTCCGCCGATCTTTGTTTCGTCGGAAAACCCTCGTTCGCGCAAGTTCGCCGCTTCGGGTTCAAGCTCGAAAGTTTTCAAATCTTTTACTTGTTCAGAAGTATCAACAGCGATTTTATCCCAGAAGGTTTTGAAATTCGTGACGATGCGGACTTCGCGCGAAGCGGACAAAAATTTCCCCGTTAAATCAACCGGAACGGTTTGCGGACGACCGACCGCGATTCCGATGCTTTCGATCACGGTCTGCCATTCGCCTTGTTTATTTTTGACCTGCAAAAAGGGAAGAAAAAGCGATTTTCCGCTTTGCGACGCACCGACTTCATCGGACGAAAAAGCGTAATCTGTCCAACCTGTCAAAAGAAGCAGAGTTCTGCCTTTGTAATCTTTTTTATCGTCTAATTCAAGCGTAATCTCGTGCGTTTCGGCATAACCGCGAATCGGCAAACTCTTGAAGTCATCGTAAAACACGCGGTCGAGATCGCGGATTTTCGGCAAAATATCTTTGCCAGCAGAATTTGTTGCGGTCAGCGGCGCGTGTTCATTCTGCGCCGTATAAAAAATCTCTTTTGACGATTCGGATTTGCCCAAGCCTTCGTTCGGGTAAATTTCCGCGTCCGCGTTGTGTTCGACCGCAACGAGTTTTACTTTATCCAAATACATCACTTCTTCGAGTTCATTCGTCACGCGAATTTCGTAAAAACCGTTTTTCGCCTTTAATTTGCCGGGCGCGATGCGCACGTATTCATCCGAATCGGGATAATGATATTTGCCCTTACTTTCCCAATTGGCCATCTCGCCGCCGCCGAGGAAATCGGTGATAAACTCGAATTTTTCGCCGTTCCAGGTGTAAAGATACGGACACGACGCGGGTTTGCGGTCAACTTCCTGAATTTTCAAAGGCGCAGAATTTTTTGCTTCTGTCGTTTTGGCAAAATCGGTTTCCGACTGAATAATTCCCGAACTCCAGAGAATGCGAATCGAATCCGCCTTTACGCGTTTGCCCAAACCGAAATGAATTTCCGATGGCGCGGGCGAGGGGCTTGCCGAATAACTTTCAAGCTGCTGCGCCAGGCTTCCCGACCGCAGAATAACTTTTGCGCCAATCCCGGTTTTGTTGCTGACGCGTCCTTGCAAAATCAGATTTTCCGCATTGTTTTTGTTTCCGCCGTCGTTGCGCAGATAACGTCCATCAACGAGCAGATCGAGATCGCCGTCGCCGTCGAAATCAGCCGACAAAATATGGCTCGCGTTGGCGAAAACGGGCGAATTAACAAAAGGTCTGGCGGTTGCGTCCGCAAATTCTTTGCCCAAATTGCGGGAAATCAGCAAGCCTTTCGAGGTTGAAACCAGCAGATCAAGCAAACCGTCGTTGTCGTAATCAAGAAACTGCGCGGCACTGGCTTCGGCAGTTCCGCGCGGCGCGGATTTGACGGTGAATCTGCCTTTCCCGTCGGAAAGTGCGAGGAATGATCTGACATTGCCTGCCCCAAAACCGGCGCGTGTTCCGAAGAAGAAATCGACGAAGCCGTCTTTGTTAACGTCGCCCGCCGCAACGCAGCTCCAGTTTCCTTTTTCACCGAGATTGATTTCATCGGCGACGTCCTTAAATGTGTCGTCACGCTGATTGCTGAAAAAATTTAATTTGCCGCCGTAGTTGGCGACGACGAGATCGAGATCGCGGCGATTGTTGAAATCGGTCGGGACGACGGCGATGGATTTGCCGTCCGTGTCGTTTTTCGATTGATTGATCTTCGACTCAGCTGAAATATCCGTAAAAGTTCCGTCGTTATTATTTCGCAAAAGCAAGTTTGGAGCGCCTTGCCATTCTGCGGGAAAAGCGAAATCGTTAACTTCTGAGCGCTCGTCGTCAATATTTGCAAACCCGGCAATAAAGATGTCGAGATCGCCGTCGTGATCGACGTCGGCAAATGCCGCCGAGGTCGAGAGTGATGAATATTTCGGAAATTTCGCCTGCTCCGTGACATCTTTGAATTTTCCTTTGCCTTCATTGTGATAAAGCCGGATTTCCTTGTCACCGACCAGCAGCAGATCAGGCAAATTATCATTGTCGAAATCTCCGGCGATTAGGCTCGTGCCGATGGTATTGACCATTTTTATCAAATCTCCCGATACATTGGAAACGTCAATAAATCTGCCTTTTATATTTCGGTAAAGCGAAATTTTGCAGGTTGTTTTTGCACTGAAATCAAAGCGGTTTTTTTTTTGAAAACCGGTTAACGTATTATCAATTTTTGCAATATCTAAAAGGCCGTCGCCATCAAAATCAATCGTTGTTTCGCCGCCTTCGAAGGCTCTTAAAATCTGAAACTTAGATGATGGTTTTCCGAAAAAGCGTTCGATTTTGCGTCCGACCGGAGCGATTGAAGTTTTATTCAAAATGCCGTTGTTGAGGGGTTGAAAACTCACTCTCGGTTCAGTTTTATCAACCAGCTCATCTTCCGCGCCGGTTGACGAAAGGGCCTCGGCGTAGCGTCCCTGTTCGAGATAATTCAAGCCGATGTTCGTGCCCGCGCTGGTATCGCGCAAAGTTTGGAATTTTTTCAAAAGTTCGGCGGCTTTTTCGCGTTCGCCGCTTCTTTGCAAGGTCGTCGCGAGATTGTAGATCGCCGTTAAATTAAAAGGTTCGGATTGGTAAGCGGTCTGAAAATAAAGGATTGCCTGCGGATATTCGCGTTTTTGGGCAAGGATTTGCCCGGCGTTGATGTTTGCGCCAATGTCGGTCGAATCAATGCTTAGAACTTTTTGAAAAGCCTCCAACGCTTCGTCAGTTTGATTTTCCGAACGCGCCGCGAGTCCTAAAATGTAAAATGCCTGCGGAGAATTTTTGTCGGTTTGCAAAACTTCGCGGGCCAGCGATTTTGATTCGTCGAGTTTTTTCGAGTTAAAAAGAGCGATTGCCAGATTGATTTTCGCCAATTTAAAGTCGGGTTTAAGCGTTAAAGCACGCCGGAATTCTCTTTCCGCTTCGTCAAATTTGAATTGTTCCAGCAGTCCGATACCCGTGTTATTTGCCCGGTACGCATCTTCCGAAACAATCAAACGGCGGTCAGCCGGCATCATTTGCCCGGGCGTTGGCAGATGAATAACTAAAAGCAAGATAATCATCTGCCAACGAAAACCCGAACAAATACCGGGAAGAATTACTGACATTACCTTGTAAAATTTAGTTTTTGAAGCCATATTGCGTTTATCGGCTGAGTTTTACGGTGAAGAAATTATAATCAAATATCCGGCGTTTTTATAGTAGTTACAACCTTTTTTTAATCCACGCTCATCACAATGAGAATATCTAAATTGCTGTTTTTTAAAGAACGCGGGAAGCTATTTGTGAAAAGCCGAATGCTTTCAGCTACAAATCATCACCGCGCTTACCGAAAACGAAACGCACCCGATGCGTTTGCACAAGGCGCGTTCTTGAAAGAAATTTTGTTTGGATCAGATAAAAATGTGAAAAGCTCCATTTACCTTTCGGCGCAAAGTTTAACCTTATTGTTTCTTCACTTCAAAAGTTCGCGCGATCGAATCGGTTTGGTTGCGGATGGTAATGAGTTTTTCTTTTGAGCCCATGAAGCGCAGGAGATAAACGGTGGTCGCATTGACTTTGAGGAAATAAAATCGGCCGCTCATATTCCGGCCCGAACGGACAAATTCAAAGTTAAAAACCGAGCCTTTCAAACTTCCCGCGAAATTTTCTTCCTTACCCGCGACGTAGCCTTGCAGAAATTTCAGCTTTTCTTCTTCGCTGCCGATTACGTCTGACATTAGATCATTGGCTTTGATCCCCAGTTTGCGAACTTCGAGATAACCGCCCGAACGATCGCCGTAAACGTATTCGACATTCGGACTCGTCGTTGAAGGTTTGGCGGTCATTTTCCAGATCGCGTTCGGCAAATCAAACGAATAATCAACGCTTGCGTCGCTGAAAGTTTCGGTTTGGGCAAACGCGCTAACTGCTAAAAACAGACCGATAACGGCAGAAAACAGAAACGAAAACTTATTTAACTTCATCATTTTTCTTTCCTTTGGGTAGAACTTACCTGTCATTATAACTAATTTTTCGGCAAACTTCGACATTTTAGATGCGGATTTGTTAATCGTTAGTTGTCTTTTCGCCCATTGCTCTCGAAATTCCGTTGAATACCAAATACAACGGACAACTGAACACGGACAAAGATTTTTCGCCCTTTTCAAAACTCCGAACGTCTAAGCTAACAGAAACATTTTCGCTGGCGGCGAAGCAATCATAAATTTTTGAGGTTTTATTGAAATGAAAAAAAATTACTCGTTGATTCATAAAATTACTGCCGTTTTAATGGTTTTGGCGATGTGCAGTCCGATCTTCGCATTTGGCGCTGGCGGCGCGAACAACAAAGACAAACCCTTGACCGAAGAACAAAAAATTCTGCACGTTCTCAATCGTTTGGGGTTTGGTGTGCGTCCGGGCGATGTCGGGCGCGTTAAAGCAATGGGTTTACAAAAATACATCGAACAACAGCTCAATCCTGATTCGATTCCTGATTCGGTCGCCGATTCAAAGGTCAAAAATCTGGAAGTTTTTAATATGACGACCGCCGAGGTTTTCGCCAAATATCCGAATCCGGGCGCATTGCTTAAAATGCTCGAAGGCGGCAAAAAGAATCTTCAAAACAACGCGCAGAACAATCAAACGAACACCAACAATCAAAACGCCGACCAGCAAATAACGGACAAAGACCGTCAGGAACGCCAGGCGAAACTGCGCGACTATTATGTAAAATATGATCTGCGTCCCGCCAATCAATTGCTTCCGCAAATCACGGCAAACCGCGTTCTGCGCGGCGTTTATTCGGAAAAACAATTGCAGGAAGTAATGGTTGATTTCTGGCAGAATCATTTCAATGTTTATGCCGGAAAAGCCGCCGTGCGCTGGTATATTCCGTCGTATGAACGCGACGTGATCCGCAAAAATGCGCTCGGAAACTTCAAGGATTTACTGATCGGCACGGCGCAGCATCCGGCGATGCTTTTCTTTCTCGACAATTTTGAAAGTATCTCGCCGAACGCGCAGAATAATAACCAAAACGGTAACGGGCGTTTGCAGAAAATGTTGCAAAACGGACAATTAACGCCGCAGATGCGCGAACGCATCAAACAAAATCGCGGCATTACGGACGCCCAACTCGACCAACGTTTGAAACAGGTGCAG
>JBDTZT010000243.1:0-6133 GCA_040005005.1 Actinomycetota bacterium | reverse complement strand
GCAACGGGCGTTTCGGCGAATTTATTTCGTGTTCAAATTATCCGAAATGCGATTATATAAAACGCGAAACGCTCGGAATTCCTTGCCCGAAATGCAAAAAAGGCGAAATCGCCGTTAAAAAATCGCGGCGCGGAAAAGCTTTTTACGGTTGCACGAATTATCCGAAATGCGACGAGGTTTACTGGGACAAGCCGATCGTCGAACCGTGTCCGAAATGCAGTGCGCCGTTTGTTTTTGAAAAGACGACCAAAAAAGAAGGTACGATTCGCTATTGCCAAACAGAAGGTTGTGATTATAAAATCTCGGTGGCTGATGCAAACACGACCACTAAAGGCGAATCTGAAGTTTCGATTCCGGCGAAATAAACATTTGGAATGAACGAAAATCTTCAATTTTTACAAGCATTTCTCAAAAATCCATTAAAAGTCGGTGCAATTGCCCCGTCGTCGCCCGAACTCGCCGCGACGATGCTCGACGGGATCGAACCGGATGAGAATAATATCGTCATCGAACTTGGAGTCGGGACAGGCGCGATAACCAAATTTCTACAACAAAAACTTCCGAATAGAGAATCATATCTCGGCATCGAACTCGACGATAATCTGGTCAAAACGCTGAAAGAAAAATATGCGGATTTGAAAATCGTTTGCGGGACCGCCTGTGAAACTTCGGCTATTTATGAGGAATCGGGTTTGGGCAAAGTCCGCTATATTATCTGCTGTCTGCCTTTTGTTTCGCTCCCCAGCGAGGTCAGTGAAAAAATTCTTTTGCAGATTGAAAAATTTATGCAGGAAGGCGACTGCACATTTCGCACCTTCCAATACGCGCACGGCTACTATATGCCGACCGCCCTTAAACTACGTGAATTTATGCGAAACCGCTACGGCAAATCGAAACGCAGCAAACTGGTCGTCAAAAATGTTCCGCCCGCTTACACACTGACCTGGCGAAGTGCATAAATTGCGAATTTTAGATTAAATTTACAATTTGAAACTTTTCCCCGCTTTTTGCCGTCTATACAAACAAATCTTTTCAGACAGATTCAAACCATAATTTTCAGGAGAAATCAGTAAATGTTACGACGCAAATTAGTGAGCGCATTTTTGCTTTGCGCGATTTTGATTCCGACGGCCGCATTCGCGCAAGTGCAGAGCGCGATTTACCAGGCACCGAAGGAAACGATTGATAAAATTAAAGATGAAGGAATGAAAAATTCGCAGGTTATGGAGACATTAAGTTACCTGTCGAATGTCATCGGCGCACGCCTGACGGCTTCGCCGAATATGAAACACGCCAACGAATGGACCCGCGACACGATGGCGAAATGGGGAATGGAAAACGCGCATCTCGAAGCGTGGGGACCGTTCGGACGCGGTTGGGAATTGAAACGATTTTCGGCGCAGGTTTCTGCGCCTTACGCCTTTCCGATCATCGCTTATCCGAAAGCGTGGTCGCCCGGAATCAGCATTGCGGCTCCGCAAATGATGATGAATCCGAAAGACAAAAAGAACAAAATGACGATGCCGGCTATCGCGCCATCAACGGTTTTGACGGCTGATGTCGTTTATTTCGATGCTAAAACGGAAGCCGATTATGCGAAATACAAAGGCCAACTCAAAGGCAAAATCGTTTTGATGTCAGATGTGCGCGATATAAAAGCCGATTTTGAAGGTTACGGCAAGCGTCTGACCGACGCACAGTTGCTCGAAATGGCGAATTCGCCCGACCCGGCAAATATTCAGCGTCCCGTCGGGCAGCCCGATGCCAGCCGAATGCAGGCGCGTCTCGAAAGATTTATGAACGGCTTGAAACGCTCGAAATTCTTGATTGAGGAAGGCGCGGCAGTCGTTGTTGACAACAGCGGCAACGGCAGCGGCGGAACGGTTTTTGTTCAGCAGGCATCGGTCGCCGCCGACATTCCGGCAAATCCGCTCGACTTTTTCACGCAGAAACGTCTTCAGCCGTGGGATAAGGAAGCCGAGGCGAAAATGGTTCCGCAGATGACCGTCGCGACTGAAGATTACAATCGTCTGGTGCGGATGATTCAAGCGGGCGAAAAGGTTCAGATGACGGTTGATCTCGCCGTTCAATATCACGACGAAGACACAATGGCGTATAACACCGTCGCGGAAATTCCGGGAACCGATCCGACGCTTAAAGATGAAGTCGTGATGCTCGGCGGACATATGGATTCGTGGCATTCGGGAACGGGCGCGACTGACAACGGTGCCGGTGTTGCCGTCGCCATGGAAGCGGCGAGAATTATTCAAACGCTCGGACTCAAACCGCGCCGGACGATTCGCGTCGCGCTTTGGTCGGGCGAAGAAGAAGGTCTGTTCGGTTCGTCAAATTACGTCAAACAGCATTTCGGTGAGATGAAAGGCGGCGGCAATATCTTCGGAATTCCCCAACCGAACGCGCCGAAACCCGAACTCATCAAAGGCGTGGATTACGATAAACTTTCCGCTTATTACAATCTCGATAACGGGACGGGGAAAATTCGCGGCGTTTATATGCAGGGAAATTCAGCGGTTGCACCGATTTTCCGGACATGGCTCGCGCCTTTTAATGAGTTGGGCGCGTCAACCCTGACAATGCAGAACACGGGCGGAACGGATCATCTTTCGTTTGATCGCATCGGACTTCCCGGCTTTCAATTCATCCAGGACGAAATAGAATACGATGCGCGCACGCATCACTCAAACGAGGACGTTTACGACCGGATTCAAGCCGACGATATGAAACAAGCAGCGACCATTATGGCGGCTTTTGTTTATCAAACCGCGATGATGGACGAAAAAATGCCGCGCAAACCGATGCGCTAAAGAAGGCATAAGGTAAAAATTAAAAGGCAAAAGTTTAGGGATGCATCCCTAAACTTTTGCCTTTTTATCTGATATTGCGAAACAGCATGACATCACTAAGTTCAGTGCTGCGGGTGAAGGCAAGTTGGCGACCATCACGCGACCAGCCGTAAGCAAAAAAATTTTCTTGCGGTAAACCTTCGAGTCTTTGCGGTTCGCCGCCGACAAGCGATTGTTTCCAAATTCCGTTATCCCAATCACGATACATTACGGCTTTGCCGTCCGGTGTCCAACGAATACCAAACGAAAATTCGGCGAGGCGTGGAACATCAAATAACTTTAACGGCTCGCCGGGCGTGTTGATTCAGCAATTCGGACTCGCCACCGACAAACCTGTTCCTAATGCTTTCGGGTCTTAGATTTTTGCTAAATCCTTTTCCATAAAAAGAGTTTCGCCGTAAGGATTATGATAATAAGGCGAGATCGGGCGAAAACCGTAGGATTCGTAAAGGCCTGCGGCTTTCGCCATTTTCGGCGGATAGGTGTCGAGCCGGATTTTTTCATAACCGATTTTCCCGGCTTCTGCGATGAGTTTTTCAATCAGCGCAATGCCGATTTTTTGCCCGCGATAGCTCTCTTTTACAAAAAGTCTTTTCATCTCGCAAACTCCCGCTTCAAATTTTCGCAAAGCAATACAGCCCGCTAAGTTTTCATTCGCAAAAGCGAGAAACAAACGACCTTCGGGCGCGGCGTAGTTGCCCGGAAGACTTGCAACTTCTTCGTCAAAATTCTGAAAACACAGATTCATTCCAAACCACGCTTCATATTCACGAAAAAGTTTTCGCGTTTGTTCGATTTGCTCGTCGGTTTCAGCTTGAATAATTTCAATCATTTGACGAATCCGAGTTTTGAAAGTTTTTCGATCGTAATTTCACCGCTTTCCGCTCTGCCGTAAAGCAAAATTCGTTCGACGTATTTGGCAATTACGTCGGCTTCGAGATTTACTTCGTCGCCCGGTTTCAAACTCGAAAAGTTGGTCAATTCCCAGGTTTTCGGAATCACCGCGATTGCAAAATAATCCGCGCCTAATTCGGCAATTGTTAAGCTGATGCCTTCGACTGAAACCGAACCTTTGTAAACCAGATATTGTCCGATCTCACGCGGAAACGCGATGCGAACCGTCCAAAAATCGCCGCTTTGCACCGCTGAAATAAATTTTCCGCGTGAATCAACGTGACCCTGCACGATATGACCGCCAAGACGCGTCGAAGGTGTGACGGCGCGTTCGAGATTAACAGCTGCGCCTATTTTCAATTTGCCTAAAGTTGATTTATCAAGCGTTTCCTGCGAAACATCCGCCGTAAAACTGTCCGTTTTGACATTCAAGGCCGTCAAACAAACACCGTTGACCGAAATGGAATCGCCTTCGTTTGTGCCTTTTGTAACGATACTCGCCGAAATTTTGATTTTTGCGCCGTTCGCGTGTTTTTCGAGCGACGCGATTTTTCCGAGTTCTTCAATAATTCCCGTAAACATTATTAACTGATTTTTAACACAACATTTGTTTCAAGTAAAAGCTGCCTTAAAGCTTGTGTTGAAAATGAAGACAGCGAAAGTAATACACATCAAAAAAACGTGTATTACTTTCGCTATCTTCAGCCAAACATTTTAGCCTCGAATATTATAATACTCTATTTGTTTTTAGTGTCATTTTCAGATTCATTGTCTTCTCCTTCGGCTTTGCCGGGCGTTCGTCCGGGATTGTCCGTACTAGAAGTTTTTGGTTCGCTCGGTTTGATATTTACTTGCTTTTCCTTATCGTTTGTTTTTTGATTATCCGCAGTATTTTCTTTATTTTCTGCCATTCTAGCCTCCTTTTTTACGATTTATTCAGCAATTATCGTTCCCGCATCAAACGAAAAACTTGATAAATTGCTGATTTATGTATGATGAAATCCAAAACGTAATATTCCCGGCGGGCTATAATTTCCATATTAATTCTAATTTTGGCAAAAAAACGCTGGCAGTTTTTTTTCACATATCAAGCCTGCATTTTTTATCTTATAAGCAGCATCATTATTGGCACGGTGATTGTATGTTTTTCCGAAATGTAAGAATTCTTTTGGCCAAAGGTTATTCATTTAATACGATGACTTCGGTTAAAGATTATCTTTTGAGAAGTTCATTTTTGTGAGATTTTGCGTATGAAATTCGATTTCAAAAAATTTTTCAAACAGGTTTATGAAAAAGCCTTGGAAGAAGATGTCGTCAGTAATGCCGCGCAGGTCGGTTTCTATTTTATATTTGCATTGTTTCCGCTTCTTTTGTTTCTTCTGAGTTTATTCGGAATAATTCTCGAATCGGCAGAAACTATCCGGCAGGAACTTTTCGTTTATCTAAAACAGCTTATTCCCGGAGCGGCATTCGAGTTAATCGAAAAAACATTGACCGAAGTTGTTCAGGAAAGTTCGGGCGGAAAATTAACCCTCGGTTTTATAATTGCCTTATGGTCGGCTTCCGCCGGAATTGACAGCATCAGAATCGCTCTCAATGATGTTTATGACCTCAAAGAAACCCGTCCGTGGTGGAAATATAAACTTACCTCGCTGCTTTTAACGCTTGGTATTGCACTATTAACAATCTTCGCGCTCGGCATAATTTTCTACGGCTCGCAGTTTTTATCTTTACTTTTAGGCGTGGTCGGTTTGGCGGTTCAGTCTTCCTGGATTTTGAGTGTTTTGTCATTCATAATTGTCACCGCTGCGATGATGTCAGCCTTTGCTTTACTCTATGCTTTCGCACCGAATCACGATCCGTTTGCTTGGAAATGGATAACTCCGGGCGCAATTACGGCTATTATTCTCTGGCTTTTATTTTCGTTCGGATTTCGCCTTTATCTGACATATTTCGATTCATATGCGAAAACCTACGGTTCTGTCGGGGCAATCATCATATTACTGCTGTGGCTTTATCTGACCGCTCTGGTGATTTTAATCGGAGGTGTCGTAAACGCTGTTGCCGATAAGTTTTCCGCTAGTAATATAAAAACCAAAAAGGATGAAAATACAAAAAAAGATGAAAAGTAATCTAAACACAGTCTAAAAAAACATCTTTAACATTAAGCCTTTTCAATTTTTGACAATTTGCGAACATCAATCGAAATCTTCTCGCCCGATTCGACTTTGTTGTAAATATCGGCAAATTTATAACTAAATTTTGTCTCGTACGGTTTATATGAGGTGCGCTGATGAACAATTTGCGCGTAGGTTTCGTCCATCGCCGAAACTAAAACAGCAAATTCGGCGTTCGAGGCTTCCAAATCTTTTTCC
>JBDTZT010000242.1:0-6148 GCA_040005005.1 Actinomycetota bacterium | reverse complement strand
GATACCGCGATCTTAAAGCCGCGTAAAAATTTCAAAGCAAGGCATTTTGCCTTGCTTTTTTTGAAGTTGATTTATGGACAAACCGTTTCGCCGCCGCGACCTGCTTGGAATCCGCAATCTTTCCGCCGAAGAGATCGTCGGAATCTTGAATACTGCTGAAAATTTCCGCGAGATCAACCAGCGCGAGATAAAGAAAGTTCCGACGCTGCGCGGAAAGACAATCATCAATCTTTTTTTCGAGAATTCGACGCGCACGCGAACCAGTTTCGAACTCGCCGCGAAACGTCTTTCGGCTGATGCGGTGAATATTTCGGTTTCAGCTTCCTCGGTCACGAAAGGCGAAACGCTGGTTGATACCGCGCTTAATCTCGATGCGATGGATCCCGATTGCATCGTCGTCCGGCATTCGAGCGCGGGCGTTCCGCACCAGCTCGCCAAAGTTTCAAAAGCCGCCATCGTCAACGCCGGCGACGGCGCGAACGAACATCCGACGCAAGCCTTGCTCGATGCGATGACGATTCGTGAACATAAAGGAAAGATCGAAGGATTGGAAGTCGCGATTGTCGGCGATATTCTGCATTCCCGCGTGGCGCGTTCAAACATCCATCTTTTAACCAAACTCGGCGCACGTGTGCGCGTTGCCGGACCGACCACGCTGGTCCCAAAAGATTTCGCCTATCTCGTCGAAAAAGATTTGCAGGTTTGTCCGCACATCGAAGACGCGATCGAAGGCGCCGATGTCGTGATGATTCTCAGAATCCAAAGAGAAAGACAAGATTCGGCCTATTTTCCGACCTTGCGCGAATATTCAATTCATTACGGATTGACCAATGAACGATTGGATTTGGCAAGAAAAGACGCGATTGTACTGCATCCGGGACCGATGAATCGCGGCATCGAAATATCTTCCGACGTTGCCGACAGCTCGCGCTCGCTTATTTTAGATCAGGTAAAATACGGCGTCGCGGTGCGGATGGCGGTTTTGTATCTGGCAACGGGCGGCACGGCAAGTCCCGAATAATTTATTGTTAATTAATCGGGCCGAACAATTTTATAAGATTTCATTATTGCAGCGGGCGACTCAGACAAGAATCTTCAAAATTTGGGCTAGCTTTATCTCGAAAAATAGACCCGTGAAAAATTCCGAGCGGCATTACCTTTTTATTTACGTTGATAAGCAAATGAGCCTCAGCTTTCAGTTTTTACTTGCTCGGAAAATCCTGTAAAATGCCTTCAAAGAAAACCGTTACCCGCTTTTGCCTGACAAGAAAAATTTGCGCTGATTAAAAGTCAGAATTTATTTGATAAATTGCTTTATTAAATTTGCCGATGGGAAATGATAATCAGACAATCAATGTGGTTCGCCTCGGAGCTGTCCGCGTGCCTTTTGCGATCGGCTTTTTCATCACTCTGATCGCACTGGTGATTATTTGCGAATGGACGTTCGGCATCAGGGTCGTGGCGCAGCTTTCGCCGACCGATTCTTCGATGAAGATCAACACGAGCATTGTTTTTTTGCTTTTCGGACTCAGTTTACTGCTTCAGCAATCGGAAAAAGTTTTTGTTCAAACAATTGCCAGAGCGGCGACGGCGGGCGGAATGATAATTTCTGCACTGACTTTTTCGCAATATCTTTTTCATTATAATTTAGGCATTGACGAACTGCTTTTCCGCGACCATCCGAATCCCGATATTACTTCGAGTCCGGGCCGTATGTCGCCGCTCGTCGCCTTTAATTTTCTGCTTAGCGGAACGGCCCTTTTGTTTTGGAGAAAAAACGTCGGAAACAGCATTCGTCCCGCCGAATATTTGGGTATTGCGGGACTTTTCATTCCTTTTATCGTGACACTCGGTTATCTTTTCAGCGCGAGTTCGCTCTACAGCTTTACGACCGTCACCGGCGTTGCGTTTATTACGGCGATACTTTTTCTGATTCTTCAGACAGGGATTTTGGCGGTGCAGAGTGAATGCGGCATCATCACAATTTTACTGAGCCAAACACGCGGCGGGTTTGTTTTAAGGTTTTTGCTGCCATCGAGTTTGATCGTCATCGTGCTGGTTGACTGGATCAGTCTGAAAGCGGCGCGGGCCGGAATTATTCCCGAAAATCTGGTTGTGCCGCTCGGCACGATTGCGAGCGGTTCGATCATTGCGGTGCTGATCTGGCGAAGCGCGAAACTGCTCTATGAAGCGGACATCAAGGAAAAACAATCTTTTGCCGAGATGCAGACCGCTTATAAAATGGCGGAAGAAGCCAATCGTGCCAAAGATGAATTTATCTCCGTTGTTTCCCACGAACTCCGCACCCCGCTGAATGCCATTTTGGGCTGGCTGCAAATCATCAAAACCAATCCGGGCGAAGAAAATATGCGCCGCGCCTTTGAAATAATCGGTCGGCAAAGCGAAACCCAACTGCGCTTAGTCGAAGATTTGCTTGACACTTCGCGTATCATTTCGGGCAAAATGAGGCTTGAAATAAAATCTTTGCAGATTGAAAACGTGATTGCCGAAGCGATTGAAAGCGTCAATCCGGCGGCGGCGGCAAAAAACATCGAATTGACGGTCGAAAATTATTTTGAAGGAAAAACTCTGCGCGGCGACAGCGACCGTTTGCAGCAAGTATTCTGGAATCTGCTCTCGAACGCCGTTAAATTTACACCTCAAAACGGCGCGATAAAAATCCATTTACAACCGGAAAATTCGCTTGTTCAAATCAAATTTACCGACACCGGCGAAGGCATCGAAGCCGATTTACTGCCGTTCGTTTTTGACCGTTTCCGGCAATCGGAAAATTCGAAATCCGGGCGCACCGGCGGTTTGGGTTTGGGCTTATCGGTGGCGCGCAGCATCGTCGAATTACACGGCGGAAGCATCACCGCCAGCAGCGACGGAATCGGCAAAGGCGCAACATTTACCGTTCATTTGCCGATCAAGGAAACTTCATAAATTATATGAATAAAGCAACCATCACTTTATATCGTCCGACCGGCGCAAAAGAATTGGCTCTCATTGAAGAAAGCGGATTTACTACTTTTCCGCCGCGGCTGCCCGAACAGCCGATTTTTTATCCCGTCCTAAACGAAGCATACGCGACGCAAATCGCCCGCGATTGGAACGCGAAATACAACGCGGATAAAATCGGATATGTCACGAGATTTGAAGTTCGCCAAGAGTTTCTCAACAATTACGAAACCAAAATCGTCGGCGGCGCAAACCACGAAGAATACTGGATTCCGGCGGAAGATTTGGAAGAATTTAACCGCAATATTGTCGGAAAGATTGAAGTTATCGCGGAATTCAAGGGTTAAACTGTGATAAAATTGCAAACTGGTATGGACACAGTAATTACTTTAAACGAAGCCGAGCGGGCGATTGCGAATCTTTCCGAATCGGACAAAGCACAGCTGCTTTGCTGGCTGGAAAAGGAAGTCAAAAACGGCTTTGCAGGCATCGAAAAAACCGAAAACGTGATGGGCGGCGCGGCTTGCATTCGTCAAACGCGAATTCCCGTCTGGCTTCTCGAACAAGCGCGTCGGCAAGGCGTCAGCGAAGTTGATTTGCTTCGCAATTATCCGCAACTTTCCGCCCAAGACCTCGCCAACGCCTGGGATTATGTTAATTCACATCAAGCCGAAATCGAAGAAGCGATTAACGCTAACGAAGCCGACGATTGATGCAATTTTACGCCGACGAAAACTTCCCGCTTGACGTTGTTGCCGAATTAAGAAACTTGGGACACGATTGTTTAACGGCTTTGGAAGACGAACGCGCCAATCAGAAAATCCCGGATGAAAAGGTTCTGGAACGCGCAACCGAACTCGGTAGAGCCGTTTTAACGATAAATCGAATTGATTTCAAAAGAATTCATAATGCGGATGAAAATCACGCGGGAATCGTCATCTGCACTTTCGACGCTGATTTTATCGGTCAAGCCCGAAGAATTGATTCGGCTTGCAAAAATTTACCCAAACACAAAGGTCATTTAGTGCGGGTTTATCGCCCGTCATAATTTAGGGCTTAAGATTTGGAACAATTCAATCAAAGTATCGTGGGAAAGATTGAAGTCATTTCCGAATTCAGAGGCTGAAATTTATGAAAAAAGTTTTATTGGTTATATTTTTACTTTTTCTTTTGTATGCGCCTTTTTTAACGGTCAGACCAATCAAAAATTACTACCAAAACTACGAAACCATTGCGAAAAAATATGAATGTTATCCGATTGAAACCTGCGAAACCGACTTTAACGGCGACGGAAAACCCGATATTTTTTCACGCATAAACGAACCAAATGAAAAAGAGGGATATTTTGAACGCCTGAAAATATTTGTCGGAAATGATAATCAAACAAAAGAAATTTTTAACAGCAAATATGACCATACTGACGGCACATTTCGCACACACGTTGCTGTATTTGAAGAAAACGGACAAAAGAAACTGGTTGTTTACGACACAATCAACACCGAGCAATTTTTCTACTGGGACGGCAACAAACTTTCTCCAACATTAAAACGAACACAGCTCGAGCTTGAAATCTGGAAAGCTATGTCATTAAACGACGATACAGGCGGATTCAATCAAAAAATTGCGATTGATTTGACGTTCATTTTCATGTTCGGACTTTATTACTTTGTCCTTTTATCATTTATTGGGATGTATTTCTATTTTCAGAATAAATTAAAGCTAAAATTATCTTAATGAAACTTTTAATCGCCAACGGTCATTTGATTGACCCTTTTGCACAGGAAAACACGGGAATGAATGTTTTGATCGAGGACGGACGGGTCGTTGCGTGGCTCCGACAAAACGAATCGGCGCCGGAAGATGCGGAAGTTTTTGACGCTTCGGGACTGCTCGTTGCGCCGGGATTTATTGATCTGCACGTACACCTGCGCGAACCGGGACAGGAGCATAAAGAAACGATTGCTTCGGGCGCGGCGGCGGCGGTCGCGGGCGGCTGGACGAGCGTTTGCCCGATGCCGAATACGCAGCCGATCAATGACAACGCGGCGATCACGCGCTATATGATCGAGCAGGCCGAACGCGCGAAATTAGCAAATATTTTTCCGGTCGGCGCAATTACAAAAGAATCGAACGGGCACGAATTAGCTGAAATGGGCGAGATGAAAGCAGCGGGCGCGGTTGCCGTTTCCGACGACGGGCGTCCCGTTCCAAACGCCGGAATGATGCGCCGGGCAATGGAATACGCCAAGGACTTTGATTTGCCCGTCGTTGACCATTGCGAAGACAAATCGCTCTCATCTGGCGGCGTGATGCACGAAGGCAGAATTTCGTTATTATTGGGATTAAAAGGAATGCCCGCGCTCGCCGAAGATTTGGACGCGGTGCGCGATATTTATCTCGCCAAAGAAACGGGCGCCCATATTCACATCGCACATATTTCGACGAAAGGCGCGATCGAAGCTGTTCGCCGCGCCAAAAACGAAGGCATCAACGTCACTTGCGAAGTCGCGCCGCATCATTTTACGCTGACCGACCGCGCGGTCGAAGGCTACGATACAAATACCAAAATGTCGCCGCCGCTGCGGAGCGAAGAACATCTCGAAGCGATTTTAGATGGCATCAAAGACGGCACGATTGACGCGATTGCGACCGACCACGCGCCGCACCACGCCGACGAAAAAGCTTTGGAATACGACCGCGCACCGATGGGCATTACCGGACTTGAAACAGCCATCGGGCTGGCGTTTAACGAACTCGTCCACAAAGGCATAATTGATTTGGTAAAATTGGTCGAGCTTTGTTCGTCAAATCCCGCGAAGATTTTTCGTCTGAAAGGTCGCGGAACTTTGAAGGTCGGTTCGATTGCCGACATCACGATTATTGACCCCGAATTAGTGTGGACTTATAAAAACTTCGATTCAAAATCGAAATCGAAAAACTCGCCGTTCGACAACTGGCAATTTACCGGCGCGGCGGTTGCCACGATCGTCGGCGGAAAAATCGTTTATCGCCGATGAGCGGCGTTAGATTGGTTAAATATAGACGAAAAACAGTTTTAGTCAGAAATGAAATTTTAAAGCTAAATCTCCACACAAAATAATGGCGGTTCGGAACCGCCATTGAGCTGTAAAACCTTATTTTCCCTATTTTCCCTAAATTATTCTCGTGAATCATCGTCGTGATGGCG
>JBDTZT010000241.1:0-6153 GCA_040005005.1 Actinomycetota bacterium | reverse complement strand
ACGCTGAAAGATGTTCCGGCAGACAAATTTTACGCGGTTCTAGAAGGCGAAGGCATCGTGCCTTTTGAAAAAATTCGCCCGACAATCAAGAAATAATAAGGAGCTGGAATGAAATTATTCGAATCAGGAGTTACCGGCCATCTTGAAAAACAAGGTTTCTTTGGCGGCTTGGCGGCTTGGCGGAAAAGTTTTCCGTCTATTATTGAAAATTTCAGAAGAAAAATAAAATTTAATTTCCCGCTAAGTTGCCAAGCCGCTAAGATTTGTCTGAAATTTTTTTCGGCTCCGGCTCCTAAAAAAATATTTACCGCTGACAATTTTTTCCTGACAACAGTTTTGACTGCCGGATTGCTAATGAACATTCAAGCCGCCGATCGTGTCAAGACATTAAACGGCATTGTTGAAGGAACCGGAAAACAAAAATCCGGCGTGCGGATGTTTAAGGGAATCCCCTTTGCCGCCCCGCCCGTCGGAGATTTGCGCTGGAAACTGCCGCAGCCGGTGAAAAACTGGGAAAATGTGCGAGAGGCGGTTAAATTCGGACCGCGCTGTATGCAGCAGCCCGTCTTTAGCGATATGGTTTTTCGTTCCGACGGGATGAGCGAAGATTGTCTTTATTTGAACATTTGGACGCCGGCCGGGAAAGCAAGCGAGAAATTGCCGGTGCTGGTTTATTTTTACGGCGGCGGTTTTATCGCGGGCGACGGTTCCGAACTGCGGTATGACGGCGAAAATATGGCGGCGAAAGGCGTTATAGTTGTGACCTTAAATTACCGGCTCGGTGTTTTCGGATTTCTTGCCTCAAAAGAATTGACTAATGAATCTCCCGCAAAGGCTTCCGGCAATTATGGACTGATGGATCAGGCGGCGGCACTTCGCTGGGTCAGTCAAAACATTACGGCGTTCGGCGGCGATCCCCGGAAAATTACCATTGCGGGAGAATCGGCCGGATCATTTTCGGTCAGTGCGCAGATGGTTTCGCCGCTTTCAAAAGACCTGATTTACGGCGCTATTGGAGAAAGCGGTTCGGTTCTTTCCCAAAACTCGGCGCCGCGCATTGTTCCGCTTGCTCAAGCCGAACAAACGGGTGCAGAGTTCGCTATCGCTCTTGAGGCGAATTCTTTATCAAAACTCCGCGCGCTCGCGACCGAACAAATCCAAAAAGCGACTGCCGCGCGCGGAAAATGGAACTTCCCGATGACCGTTGACGGTTATTTTTTTACCGAGTCCCCGGCGAAAACTTATGCTGAAGGCCGGCAGGCACACGTTCCTTTACTGGTCGGATGGAATTCCGCCGAATCGAATTGGCGCGCCTTTTTGGGGAAAGAGGAGCCAACGCCCGAAAATTACGAAAAAGCAATCCGCACACGCTTCGGGACGCGTGCCGACGAGATTCTGAGACTGTATCCGGGGACGACGCGCGAGCAGACAATCGAATCTGCCACCGATTTAGCCGGAGATCAATTTATCGCGTTCAGCACCTGGAAATGGTCAGATATTCATAGCAAAACCGGAGGAAGCCCGGTATTTCGCTATTTTTATGCTCATTCCCGACCGGCAATGAAAGATGCCAAAGACAATGCGGTTCTGCCGTCAGGCGCATCTCATTCGGCGGAAATAGAATATGCGATGGGAAATCTGGCAACGAACAATGTCTATGCGTGGACGGCGGATGATTACAAAGTGTCAAAGGTCATGCAGGAATTTTTTGCAAATTTTATTAAAAACGGCGACCCGAACGGGAAGGATTTACCGGTTTGGAAAAGCGTTACCAGAGAGGAACCGCTATATTTTATGCGGCTGGATGTAAATTCACGCTTAGAAACGGAAAAAAATCGAGAGCGTTATTTATTTTTAGATAAATTTTAATCGCTGATAGAATACTGCCAAATGATTTGTCAAAGAATGAAAAATATATTTACCCTTATATTTCTGATTACCGCCGCGCAGCTTTCGGCGTTTGCACAAAAACCGGCGATTTCTTTCAAAGATGTGACAAAAGAAAGCGGCATCAATGTTTCGCATATTTCGACACCTGAAAATCGCTACATTATCGAATCAATGAGCGGCGGCGCGGCGGTTTTTGATTGCGACGACGACGGTTTTCTCGATGCGGCGACCGTCAACGGTTCGGCAGTTGAAAGATACAAAAACGGCGGCGATTTATTCATCACGCTTTATCGCCAGACGGACGGCGCCGGCTCCAAAACGCCGAAATTTGAAAACATCACAGTTTCCGCCGGATTATCGCGCAAAGGTTGGGGAATGGCGGTCACGGCGGTTGATTTTGATAATGATGGTTTGCTTGATTTGTTCGTGACGGGATTTAATGGGAACGCGGTCTATCGCGGGCTCGGACAATGTAAATTTCAAGATGTGACGGAAAAGTCAGGCTTGAAAGGTAACGGATTTATGGGCGGCGCAGCTTGGGCGGATTATGACCGCGACGGCGATTTGGACGTTTTTGTGGCGGGTTATGTGACGCTTGATTTAAATAATCTGCCTGTTTTCGGCAGTTCGCAAACCTGTTCGTTCAAAGGCATCCGCGTTCAATGCGGTCCGCGCGGACTGCCCGGCGAAAGAGATTTTTTCTACCGCAACAACGGGAACGGCACTTTTGAAGAAATCGCGCAGAAAATCGGTGTCGGCGACGATAAAAAATATTACGGACTCGGCGCAATTTGGGGCGATTACGATAATGACGGCTGGCTCGATTTATACGTTGCCAACGACGGGACGCCGAATTATCTTTACCGGAACAATGGCGACGGCACATTTTCCGATGTCGGTTTTGCCACCGGCACAAGTTACAGCGGCGCGGGCGTTGAGCAAGGTTCGATGGGCGTGGCGTGGGGCGATTACGATTTAGACGGAAAAATGGATTTGTTCGTGACGAATTTCGACAACGAACACAACACGCTTTATAAAAACTTGGGCGCGAAAGGTTTTCTCGATGTTTCGATGGAATCGAAAGTCGGCGCGGTAAGTGTTCCATATGTCGGTTGGGGAACGGGTTTCGTAGATTTTGATAATGACGGTTGGCTCGACCTGCTGGTTTTGAACGGTCACGTTTATCCGCAGATCGAACTCGCGCAAAGCAAAACACAAATGGGTTTCAGGCAGCATTTTTTGCTTCATCGAAATCTTGGAAACGGCAGTTTTGAGGATGTTACCGAAAGTTCGGGATTAAAGAATCTGCCGCTTTTATCACGGCGCGGGGCGGCTTTCGGAGATTTGAACAATGACGGTTTGGTTGACGCGGTTGTGACAAATTTAGGCGAAGTGCCGACGGTTTTGCTCAATACGACCGAGAACGACAATCAAAGCGTGATTTTGAAATTGGTTCAAACAAAAACTAACCGCGACGCAATCGGTGCCCGCGCAACTTTGAAAACAAACAAACGCTCGATGATGCAGGAGGTCGAAGCGGGTGCGAGTTATTTATCGCAAAACGATTTTCGGCTGCATTTCGGGTTTGCCAAAGACGAAAAAATCGAATCGCTCGAAATTCGTTGGAGCGACGGCAAAACGGAAACGATTGCGGGCGTGCAGCCCGGCAAAATAAATTTTATCAGGCAGAACAAAGGCGTCACCGAAACGCACGGGTTAAGGGTTAATTAATTAGAAATTTTGGAGGTTAAGATTATGAAAAAGTTGATTTTGTCAGGACTTTTTACACTGTTATTTATATGTTCGGCGAATGTTTACGGGCAAGTTGTTCCGCCGGGAGCTTCCGATAAGAATCTCGATGACCGAAACATTAAGGACCGGTCAATCGAAATGGATAAAATCAAGCGAGACGCCGAAAAAGCGGACAGCAATAAGCAACAGTCTAACCAAGTTGCCGAGTTGAAATTTAAGGAAATCAAGGAAGATTTTGAAAAAATTCAAATGATGCAAAACGCCAACATCACCATTTACACAAAAAGCAAGAAGATTGATTATGCCAAAATTTCCGGCAACGCGGATGAAATAAGCAAAAGCGGAATGCGCTTGAAAGTGAATCTTTTTGCGCTCCCGGAAGAAACGAAAGATTCGAAAAAATCGAAGGAAAAGAAAAAAGAATCCAAATTGACAGAAGAAACAAAAACGCCGGAACAACCTTTGCCGACCGATGTGAAAATGCTGATTGTCGAGATTGATAACACATTAGCCGCTTTTGTCGGTAATCCGATGTTCGTCAATCCGAAGGTTGTCAATTCAGCCGACAACATAAAGGCAAAAATGGACTTGGAAAGACTGATTAAACTTAGTTCCGCACTTAATCAAGAGGCGGGTAAAATGTCGAAAGTAAGCAAATAGAGTATTCAAAATATAAATTTGCTTTAAGCTGCGACAAACAATAACATCGCAAAATTCCTGCTTGAAGTTCTGGTCGGAATGCGCTTTTGAGGTTCAAATAAAAACTATGACAATGTTTTATCTCAAATTTTCCGCATCGGCACAATTTCGGCGCAGTATTAAAACCGTGTGGGCGGCATTTTGCCTGCTCATAGTTTTTTTCGGATATGAAACGACGCCGGCGCAGGTTTTGGGCGATCCGATGGATGTCAGTCAGGATTTTCTGAAGCCGGAAAATGTTTATTTTATTGCCAATCGCATTTTGGATTTTGACGCGGCAAACGGCACGGGAAACATCGTTTGGGAACGGTATCTGCGAAATACGACGCTTTCCTTTAACAAAATAGATGTCGGTTTGACGAAGGGAAAAGCGACCGAATTTCCCGCGACCGAATACGACGAAAATCCGACTTTGCCGTTCTCGATTTCATTCGTTACGCCGCGCACGATTCGCCTGCGGTTTAATACGCGACCGACGGCAATCGAAAATAAACCGTCGCTGATGCTCGTTGGCGAACCGCCGAAAGACAATTCGTGGAAGGTCGAGCAAACCGACAAGGAAATAATTTACACAAGCGCGTTCGGAAAAGTGCGCATTATTAAAAATCCGTGGCACATCGAGATTTACGACAATAAAGATAATCTTTTGACGCGCACCGAAAACATTGGTGACCCGCACACTTATCTTTCGACCACGCCTTTTTCATTTGTCCGCCGCGCCAGCGATGTGAGCCGCCGTTTTGCCGCCACTTTTGAATTGCAGCATGACGAAAAAATCTTTGGCGTCGGCGAATCTTTTACGCGTCTGAACAAACGCGGGCAGAAAATCAATGCTTTTACACGCGACGGAATGGGTGTCCAAGGGCAACTGATGTATAAACCGATTCCGTTTTTTACAAGCAGTAACGGTTACGGAATGTTTGTTCATACGAGTGCGCCCGTAACTTTTGATTTCGGTCAGTCTTACGACCAGCACAACGTGATTTATTCGGCTGACGACCAACTGGATTTGTTTATTTTTCTGGGCGAACCGAAAGATATTCTGACCGAATACACGGCTTTGACGGGCCGAAGTCCGGTGCCGCCGCTCTGGTCGTTCGGTTTTTGGATGAGCCGCATAACTTACAAATCCGAAACGGAGGTGCGCGACGTGGCGGCGAAACTTCGACAGTATAAAATCCCGACCGATGTAATTCACCTCGACACCGGCTGGTTTGAAACCGATTGGCGCAGTAATTATCAATTTTCGACTTCGCGTTTTCGTGATCCGCAGCAGATGATAACCGATTTGAAAAAGCAGGGTTTTCACATAAGTTTGTGGCAATACACTTATTTTACGCCGAAAAACGAGCTTTTTAAGGAAATTGTTGATAACGGTTACGCGGTTAAAAACGAAGGCGGCGGGCAACCGTTTGAAGATGCAGTGCTTGATATGAGCAATCCGGCGGCAGTCAAATGGTATCAGGGGAAACTCGAAAATCTCTTGAAAATGGGTGTCGGCGCAATCAAGGTTGATTTCGGCGAAGGCGCGCCCATCAACGGTCTTTACGCTTCGGGTAAAACTGGGTTATACGAACATAATCTTTACCCGTTGCGCTACAACAAAGCCGTCGCCGACATTACCAAACAAACGACGGGCGATTCGATAATCTGGGCACGAAGCGCGTGGGCCGGAAGCCAGCGCTATCCGCTCCACTGGGGCGGCGACGCGGAAAACACCGATTCGGCGATGGCGGCGGAACTTCGCGGCGGTTTGTCGTTCGGGCTCTCGGGTTTTACATATTGGAGCCACGATGTCGGCGGATTTGTCGA
>JBDTZT010000240.1:0-6162 GCA_040005005.1 Actinomycetota bacterium | reverse complement strand
CACAAAACTCTCGCTGCTCCTTGTTTTATTTTTCAGCTTTAACTGTTTTCAAATTTCAGCGGGTTTTGGTAATTCAAGCCCCGATGGAGTCTGATTCGGTTGTAATAACCTTCGATATAACTGAAAACTTCTGAGCGCGCATCTTCGACCGACTCGAAGACGCCGTTTTCCATTAGTTCCGCAAGGAAAGCGTGAAAAGAAACTTTCCGCTTGCGCATTGTCATAACAGTTTCCTTTTAGACTCATTGATTGCCGGAAACTATTGATATACAGCAGTCGGCGATATTGAACCCCCGCATATTGGCTGCCTTGGTAAGTATGGATAATCGCATCTTTGCCGATTAAACCTTCTCGCCGCGCGGAAACAAAAACATCAATAACGAGCTGCGCCGTCATTGATGTCGAGACTATCCAGCCAACTATCCGGCCCGTAAATTTGTCCTGAAGACAAGCCAAATAACAAAAGCCGCCGTTGCGCAATCGAAGATAAGTTAAGCAATTCATGCTCGCCGAGCAAATCTTCAGGATTCTTGTAACCCTTGATTAGTTCATCTAAAACTTCTTTTCGTATTGTCATCTGTGTAATTCTCCTTATTTATTAAATTAGGAATTACACAAAATTTCTTATAGCCCCAAATATACTTGTTCGTATGTCCTGCAAATCTGTTCCGCTCGATCCATCCGGCAAATACCAGATTATCAGGTGCATTATAAAAACTGTTTTCTATTTTTAATAGTTATTTGAATTGAGGCAAAACGGAACCTAATTTGAATGTCTCGCGCCGGGGCGCCGCTACCGGTTCTTTTTTGGTTGTTTCTTACCATTGTTTTTGTCAGGGGTTCTCCTGTCGGCATGATTTCGGGGATACTTCCTGACAAATTCTATTCCTATCTTCCCGAAGTATAAAGGCGCGGACATGCTCCCAGAAATCAGTGCGCGAGAGAACAGCGGACTGATTGCCCGAGCGATAGAATTCAGCTGCCGTTAGTGCTGCAGCGCCGTGTTTCTCGATTACGCGGTTCCATAAATCGTGTTGGGCAATCAGCAGGGTTTGATAACCGCTAGTCGGTGATCGGTCAGTCCTTTGGGTCGCGGCTGATTTTTCTCTCTTATTAAAAAATTCCATTCTTGCAATGATATTGCAAGGTTTTTTCCTACGTGTTTCAAAGAAGAAAAAAGTCTGTAAGTTTACAGACCATTTCTTAATATATTTCAGGTGAGAATTGTATATTATTGCCAAAAATTACTTGAGGTCAGATTTATTTTTAGAATAATAACGGCGCAGCTTGTTGCGATTTCCGCAATCTTTCATATCGCACCAAGCGCGTTTTTTATTTTTGCTGGTGTCGAGAAAAAGCCAGCCACAGGCATTGTCGGCGCATACTTTTAGATATTTTAAGTTTTCATTAACCAACAGGTTGGCGGCTGACCAAGTGATAATCCAAATTATTTGCTCAAGATTGGCTTTTGAATTTTTCCAATCAAAAGAGAATTTACCGTTAGGTTGTTCTAACTGAAGATATTTAAGAGTTTCGGCTAGAAAATCATTGAATAATTTTAATAATTCCGGTGGACAATCTTCCTCCGAAATCATCGCAAGCAACATTTGAAATAAAACTTCGCGCAGTTTGATGGCGTTTTTTAGAGTTCGATTTGCTTTGGCGAGATTAAGATTGGCAGTTTTTAATAATCGTTCTTTTTCAGCGTCACTAAAAATTTCTGCGGCGACTGCCCATGACAGTAAATCCGTATAACTTTTTAAGTATTCGTAACGCTTCGCCGCTAAGTGATCGCCAACCGTATTGATAAAATCCAGACACAGATTTCCGCCCACAAATTTAAATTTCATATTAAATTACCTTCAGATACTGAAACCGCTAAAACCAATTTGATTGGTTAGAAATTTAATATTATACTAACCGTCTATTTAACAATAGCAAGTTAGTTAACTTATAAAGATATAACGGGTTTTCAAAAATGAAAGATATAAAATTGCCAATAACTTATCGAATAAAAGTTTTAATTAATATTTCTTTCTCTCTACAAATTTTCGGTTTGATAACTGTCTTTTCTTTGTCGGTTTTCGGCGCTGATTTTAAAACTCGAAAAAATAATTCTGATTTTCATGCGAATTCCGAAATATCTAATTTAAAAGAAGATGTGAATATTTCCAAAAGTAATTTTCAAAATCTTTTACCGGTAATTCAGAAAAAATCAAATAATCAAACATCTCAATCAAATCAAATTAGTGAAATTACCGTTCCGCAATTTGATTTATCGCCGACGATTGACGGGAAACTCGACGAAGAGGTTTGGCAGAAAGCCGCCGTGTTAAAAGATTTTCTGCAAACGCAGCCGGGCGATAATGTTCCGGCAAATTATCCGACCGAAATTCGTTTGGGATACGACGCGAAAAATTTGTATATAGGAATCCGCGCGTCTGACGTCAAAGGGCAGGTGCGCTCGACGGTTGCCAAGCGTGATGATTTATCCGGTAACGATTATACCTCCGTTTGGCTTGATACCTTTGGCGACAGTCGCCGCGCGTATGTTTTGTCTTTTAATCCGCTCGGCATTCAGGCGGACGCGGTTTTTACCGAAGGGCAAACGCTCGATTACAGCGTTGACATCGTAATGCAGTCGAAAGGTGTTTTAACCGACGACGGATACATGATTGAAATTGCCGTTCCATTTTCTTCACTGCGCTATGATGCCGGCAAAGACAAATTCTGGGGCGTTCACGTTTTGCGGAAAATCAGTCATCTGGACGAATGGGATTCGTGGATGCCTCTGCGCCGCGAAAGTCGTGATTTTGGGACTTCAACTTTTACCAGATTTTTGGAACAGGAAGGACAAATCAAAGGAATTGAAAACGTCGGTCACGAACGAAACTTGGAATTTATACCTAATTTAACTTTCTCGGAATCAGGTCGGCGCGTTCGCACTATCCCACGCTCTTTAATCAATCAGCATCCCGCTTTGATTGATAACGGGCGTTTTCTAAATTCGGCAATCAAACCGGAAATCGGTTTGACCGCCAAACTCACGCTTGCTTCGGGCATCACGCTCGGAGCAGCGATCAATCCCGATTTCGCGCAGGTCGAAGCCGATCAATTGGTCGTCACAGCCAATCAACGCTACCCGATTTTCTTTCCCGAAAAACGTCCGTTTTTTCTCGAAGGAATCGAGGTTTTTCAAACGCCGATTCGCGCCGTCAATACGCGCACCATTGTTGACCCGGACATTGCCTTAAAACTGACCGGCAAACGCGGTCGCAACTCTTTCGGCGCGATGCTTGCCTCCGACAACGCGCCGGGAAATTACAGCGAAGATGAAAGAGATGATCCTTTAATCAGAACGGGAATCGAAAAATTCATTGATAAAAATTCGTTCGTCGGCGTTTTGCGCTATAAACGCGACATCGGCAAAGAATCAAGCATCGGTGTAATCGGCACAAGCTACGATTTCGTGGAAAAACATAACCGGCTTTTCGGTTTTGACGGAAGATTTGTGCTTGATCCGAAAACGACTTTGACGTTTCAGGCTCTGGGAACCGCTTCGCGCCGCTTTTTCTACGAGCCTGCACAGGATAAAAATATTTATCGCACGGGCAACGGTTTCGCTTATTATTTACAGTTTCAGCGCAGCTCGCCGCATTTAAATTTAACTTTGACGGGCGACGGCAAAACGCCGGATTACAGAGCTGATGTCGGTTTCGCCCCACTAACTAACATCAATCGCTGGTCACTTACCTCACAATATAATTCGCTGCCGAAAAAAGATGGTTTATTGATTTCTTGGAGCGCGGCAAACACCGCCACCGCCTGGTTTGACTGGCAGGGCAGGATGAAATACGGTTATCTCAACCCGCGCATATTGCTTAATTTTAAACGACAAACATATATTAACCTAACCGTTTACGCGGATTATTCAAAACTGCTCGAAGAAGAATTCGGAGCGAGTAGAAACGCAACTCAAACCGGCGCGTTTTTCGGCGCACCCGAAAGAAGCACGATTTATAAAGGCATCACGCTCGAAACCGGAAGCTCGCCGAGCAAAAGATTTTCTTTTGATTTCTCGCTCGATACGACCGCAAATTCCTTCGATTATGATTTTGGCGCGGGACGGAAATTTCCGCGCGTCAGCCGTGCCGCGCTGCTTGACCCGAACGCGCCGCTTGATCCCGGCACGGGCAGAACGCTCGACATTACTGCTGATTTTATCGTGCGACCGACCGACGAGCTGAATTTCTCATTTGATTACATCAAAAGCCGTTTCGTGCGCGACGATACCGGGCGCACGGCTTACGACCAGAACCTTTTTTCACTTAAAACCGTTTATCAATTCACGCGCTTTACTTTTGCCAAAGCTCGAGTTGATTACGACACGCTGCAAGCCAGAATCTACGGGCAGTTTCTTTTGGGTTACGCGCCAAATCCGGGAACCGCCTTTTACCTGGGATACAACGATGATTTGAATTACAACAATTTCAGTTCGTTCACTGGTCAATATGAACCGGGTTTGCGACGTAATACACGCACATTTTTTATCAAAATGTCGTATTTGTTTCGGCACCGATTATAAATAACAAAATTTGTTTGCTAGAGCGTGTTATGAGGTTGAAGTAGTTTTGGAACGGTAAGTGGCGCGAGCGGCTTTCGCCGGTCAAGATACCGAGGACTGCAAAAACTCTTCTTCAGGAAATCGCCACGGCAACGGGCATTAATCTCTTGCGCACAATAAAATTTATGCAGGGTAAACCGCTGGCGAAAACCAGAGTTTCAAGGTTTGCAAAACTGGCAAATTGAATTCGCCAACAGAATCCGGGCGGTTTTGATACTCGGAATTCGTGTAAATTGAACCATTAAGTTGACGCGCGGCGAAACCGAGCAGGCGCGTGATTTTTTCGTCGCACATTTCAATTTCACCTGTCTTGAAAATAAAAGCGAAAAGATGTCAATTCTGCAAGCCTCGGATGGTTTCGTCCTGGTCTTAGACAAATTGAGAAGCAACAACCCGCCGAATTATCCAGGGCAGTTTCACATCGGTTTGGTTGCCAAAATAGAGTTTAATTTTTGTCGTTCAGCCATCTGGAACCAAAAGTGTATTTTTTTACAGTGGGGGAAATATTACAAAACCTAAACCAGGCTCTTGAAATTAGCCGATCCATGAAGTTATATGAGATGGCTTGTTTTGTGTATTTCATTGAAACGCTAACAGCTTCCTGGTCGGACTTGCCGCGCCGGTGGTCGGTTATATGGGCGCGAAGAATTATCGCTCGGCAAAAAATCGGATGATTGCTTGGAATGTGTTCGGAATTCTCGATTTGATAGTTGCCGTCGGATGCGGCTTTCTTAGCTCGCCCAGCCCGTTTCAAATGCTCGCGACGGAAAATCCCAACCGTTTAATTACGGTTTTGCCGCTCGTTTTGGTTCCGGTCCTTGCCGTTCCGCTGTCTATTCTTTTGCATATCGTCTCGCTCAAACAATTAAACGAGAAAACTGAAAAAGCGAATATTCCGGCAAACGACATATTTGTTGCAGCGTAATTAAAATATGCTCAGGACGGAACCGGTTAGGAAAAGTATTATTATCCGGCAAAGCGCGAGGAAATTATTGAAGACGCTCTTCGCAAGATTATGGCGGAAGGACAGGTTATAACGCCGAACGGTTGAGATGACGTGGTGCGAAACCGCCAGAAAGCCCGCTGAAGTTTAACGGACAACGCGATAAGAAAGTCGCTGCCCGCGCCCTCACGTCCATTGATTTGTTATATGCGTTTTGGTTTTCAAAGACTCTTTTCTAACTTTGCTCGTAGGCTTTCAGGAAATCGTCTCTTAAAATTCCTGATTGTGTGCAGATGCCGCGCAATGTTGAACTTTTTAGCTTCGCGTGATTTGGAATCGTTAAAGGCGTTTGCGTTCCATCCGCGTTGTTCCTTGCCAAAGCGATATGTTCGCGTTCACGGACAACTTCAAAACCGAGTTTTGCCAAAGTCCCCAACACTTTCGCTTTCGGCGCATCAACCGGAAACTTCGCCATTAAACTGCAACTCCCGCTTCCGCTACAAATGCCTCAAGAGCCTGTTCGTCAGAATCTAAAACTCCCGCGCCAAAAGTTTCAATGTGAAAAAGAATCGCTGATTTTACGTCCGTTAGAGCT
>JBDTZT010000239.1:0-6168 GCA_040005005.1 Actinomycetota bacterium | reverse complement strand
AATCAAACGAGTTATTTCGACCCGATTGACAAAGACCAGGACGTGGAAATCCGCACCGACGAAGAACAGGGAGATGTGGATTTAGTTATCAAAGTCAAGGAAAAAGGCCGGCAGCAAATTTCGTTGAACGGCGGAATTTCAGGCATCGGCGGTTCATTTTTCGGTTTGGAATATTCGACCAACAATCTGCTCGGACGCGGCGAAACCGTTTCGTTCCAATTTGGTCTCGGTAATCGCCAACAGAATTTTCAATTGACTTTCCAAGAGCCATATTTCAAAGACCGCCCGATTTCCGTCGGATTTTCGCTCTTTGCGACGCGCTATAAATTCTTCGGTGAAGGAACATTTCTTTCGCAAAATACGGATTTGGTCAACGACATATTGACCAATCCATTCAGTACTGTGACGGCCAGCGACCAAAATCTTTTTACGCAAAGCACTTACGGCGCATCAGTTTTTGCGACCGCGCCGCTTTCGGAACTTTTCTTCAGAAAGCGCCGATTCTCGCAATTTTCACGGGCTGGCTTAACGTATCAATTTTCGGCGACGAGCATCACCGAACCGCCGGTTAATCAACAGGGCAATATTGCGACCTCCATTCCGGTTATTTTTACGCAGCCGAATATTATTACCAGCCGCATAACGGGCAGTTTTGTCTATGATTCGCGGCAGCCTTCGGCAAATGGTATTGACACTTTGCGCGGAACGCAAATCTCCGCTTCAGTTGCACTTTCAGGTTTGCTCGGCGATGTCAGAACTTATCAACCGACAATTTCCTACACATCGTTTATTCCGGTCAGACGCAAGAAATCCAAAAATGCCGAAGTGTTCGGCTTCAGACTTATCGCCGGAACAATCGGCAGTTTTGCGACCAGCAGCAAAATCCGCAATGCCAATTCACTTTCATTCGTCGGCGGAGTGCCGATTTATGAACGTTATTTTTTGGGAAGCGAATATGATGTTCGCGGCTACAATACGCGTTCGATCGGGCCGATTGCGCCATTTGACAGCTATGTCACAACGCGAAACGTGGTTGCCGCAACCAATATCAACGGAACTGCGGTTCCGGCCGTCAACCTCGACAGCCGCACTGCCGGAGAACTTGCCGGACTCGGATTATTAACGGGTGCGGGCGGCACAAATTCAGCCTTACTTACCAATTCATTCCGATTTATCGGCGGCGATACGCAGCTTCTGGGCAATTTTGAATATCGCATTCCGATTTTCGGACCGGTTAGTTTAGCGGCGTTTGCCGATGTCGGTTCGGTTTTCAATCTGCGAAAAACCGGCACGCAAACCATTAACAGTAATTTTCTGGCGGATGACACATTTCTTGGAGCCGGTGTGGTGACGGCCTTGGCATTGCGTAATGCGCCGATTCTGGAAAATAGTTTCGGCAGTATTTTGCTTTATAACAATCGGGTTTTGACCAAGACCCAGTTTGTAGATATTTTCTGCCGCGGCAATCGTTTCGGTTGTCCCGTCAGTCTGCCGGCCGGGATTGAACAACTTTACTTGCGGGGTGATGCGCAAAACAATTCGCTAGTCCGGATTGACGACAGTGCATTTGCCAAAATCAGCGATTTTCGCGCCAGTGTCGGGATGGAATTACGTGTTCAAGTTCCGATTGTCAATGTCCCGTTTCGCTTGATTTATTACTACAATCCGAACGCAAAAATCGGACTCAGAGAAGAATTGCCGAATCTCTTTCTGCCCGGCAAAAGAAGCGGTTTCCGCTTTACGGTCGGAAGGACATTCTAGCCCATTGACAACAGCTGTCTGATAATTTACCATTGCTTTTCTCAAAATAATTGGTAAAAGCCGAGCAACAATTTTAAGATTTTAGGTTTCAAAGGAATAGTCAAAATTATAGAAAATAATCCTTTTTTATAAGTTTAAGGAGTATCAGTAAAAACAATGAGAACATTTCGTTTAATCGCCGTTAGCGCAGTTTTCGCGGCTATTTTCGCGGTATCGGCTTTTGCCCAAACAGCCGCCGGTAAAATCGGTTTAATAAATACGCAGGCTTTTGATGATGATAAAGTGGGCATCACCAAATATGTGGCAGGTTTGAATAGTATTGAAGCGGAATTTAAGCCGACTTTTGCCGAACTGCAAACTTTGGGGACCAAAATCCAAGCCTTGGAAAAAGAACTTAAAGATTTACAAGCAAAAGCGCAAGATCCCAAAAATACGGTTCCGATAAATCAAGCAACCGTAACTGCCAAAGCTGAAGAATATGACAAGTTGACCCGCGAATTTAAGTTCAAGCAAGAAGATGCAAAGGCCCGTTATGAGCGTCGTGAACTGGCAGTAATGGGTCCGATTCGTCAAGACATCGGCAATGCCATTCAAGAATTCACCAAGAAAAACGGCTATATGCTGATGCTTGATATTGCCAAACTCGATGGTGCCGGAGTGCTTCTGGGTTTTGACGAAACGGCTGACATAACCAAACAGTTCATCGTCTTTTACAACGCTCGTCCGGCAACGACGGCAACCGTTACGAAATAGTAATAAAATAAAAGGCTTAAATATTAGGCAAAGCCAGGCAACAATTTTAAGATTTTAGGTTTCAAAGGAATAGTTAGATTAATAACAACAACCTTTTTTATAAGTTTAAGGAGTATCAGTAAAAACAATGAGAACATTTCGTTTAATCGCCGTTAGCGCAGTTTTCGCGGCTATTTTCGCGGTATCGGCTTTTGCCCAAACAGCCGCCGGTAAAATCGGTTTAATAAATACGCAGGCTTTTGATGATGATAAAGTGGGCATCACCAAATATGTGGCAGGTTTGAATAGTATTGAAGCGGAATTTAAGCCGACTTTTGCCGAACTGCAAACTTTGGGGACCAAAATCCAAGCCTTGGAAAAAGAACTTAAAGATTTACAAGCAAAAGCGCAAGATCCCAAAAATACGGTTCCGATAAATCAAGCAACCGTAACTGCCAAAGCTGAAGAATATGACAAGTTGACCCGCGAATTTAAGTTCAAGCAAGAAGATGCAAAGGCCCGTTATGAGCGTCGTGAACTGGCAGTAATGGGTCCGATTCGTCAAGACATCGGCAATGCCATTCAAGAATTCACCAAGAAAAACGGTTATATGCTGATGCTTGATATTGCCAAACTCGATGGTGCCGGAGTGCTTCTCGGTTTGGATGAAACAGCGGATGTTACCAAACAGTTCATCGTCTTTTACAACGCTCGTCCGGCAACGACGGCAACTGTTACCAAGTAACGACAAAATATAAAGGCATGTAATCAGAAGTCAGAAGTCGGCTTAAAGTTCGGCTTCTGACTTCTGTATTGTTTGGACTAAATTTTAATTTTTAAAACCAAAACTTTCCGCTAATTTGTAATCTGCAATTAAAATCTAAAACTACCCGAACTTTTATGAGTCTTTTGCTTGATTCACGCGCCATTCAGGAAATTCTGCCGCATCGGTATCCGTTTCTGTTGGTTGATAAAATTATCGAACTTGAGCCGCGAGTCCGCATTGTCGGCATCAAACAAGTAACGATTAACGAATATTTTTTTCAAGGACATTTTCCCGATGTGCCCGTGATGCCCGGCGTTCTGCAAATCGAAGCCTTGGCACAGGTCGGCGCGATTCTTGCCTTGCGCGAATTTGAAGACCGCCACAGCAAAATTCCTTTTTTCAGCGGAATTGACAAAGCGCGTTTTCGCCGTCCGGTCGTTCCGGGCGATACGCTCGTTTTGGAAGTAACGGCGATTCGTATCGGCAGTAAGGTTCAAAAAATGCAGGGAATTGCCAAAGTTGACGGACACATCACCGCCGAAGCCGAAATTATGTGCATCATCGGCGACCGCCCGAAAGGATAACAATGGAACAAACCTTAAAACAAATCGAATTAGCTTATCAAGAATATTATTATTATATTTTGTTACTCCGCATAGGTGCAGGCGTTTCAATGGGTTTAATACCATTAATTCTGGGAATTAGAAGAAAGAAGCGTAATTTGGGTGTTTGGGGTTTCATTGTTTCAATCGTTGGCGGCACAATTACACCGATTTTATTAATAATAATTGTCCCAATTTTCGTATGGCTGATTTTGAGAAAATCAAATACCGAAGAAACTGCCAACACTGAAAATTCTTCCGATACTCTGATTTCCGGTGATTAACTTTTTTAATTTTTACTTAATCGCCTTCCTTTATGACATCTTTTATACACGAAACCGCCATCGTCAGCCCGACGGCAAAAATCGGCGCAAATTGCTATGTTGGTGCGTTTTGCGCCATCGGCGACGAAGTTTCTCTCGGCGACGGCGTTCGCCTCGACTCGCACGTGGTCATTGACGGTAAAACTTCCGTCGGTGATGAAACTCATGTTTTTCCTTTTGTTTCGATTGGTTTAGCTCCGCAAGACTTAAAATACCAGGGCGAACCGACTGCAACGGAAATCGGTAAACGCAATCACATCCGTGAATTCGTGACAATTCATCGCGGCACGACAGGCGGCGGCGGATTGACGCGAATTGGTAACGACAATCTTTTTATGGCGCAAGCACACGTCGCACACGATTGCCAGATCGGCAACGAAGTGATTATGGCAAACGCCGCCACACTTGCCGGACACGTCGAAATTGCCGACCGCGCCAATGTCGGCGCATATTCGGGCGTTCATCAATTTTGCCGCATCGGACGCGAAGCATTTGTCGGCGGTTATTCGGTGGTCGTCAAAGATGCCCTGCCGTTTGCGATTTCGCAGGGCAATCACGCGAAATGCTACGGCTTAAACCGGTTGGGAATGAAACGGCGCGGCTATGACAAGGAAACTATCGAAAAACTTCATCACGCTTATCATTTGCTTTTATTATCAAAATTGAATACCTCGCAAGCTGTCGAACGCATCCGTGACGAAATTTCAGGTTGCGCGGAAGTTGATTATTTGGTTGAATTCATCGAATCGTCAAAACGCGGCGTCGTCAAGTGAGTTCCAGGTTCCAAGCTTTTATGTTTTAACTTGGGACTTGGGACTAATCAAGAAATTCGCGCATCCAAATCTCTAAATTCAAAAGCTGAAAAACCTGCAAATTGAAGTCTTCTTTGCCCGATTGATTAAGTTCGATGATTCGACGAACCTCCCGAAAATCAAATAAACCGCGTCGTTTAATCGTTTCTTCCGAAAGCAAATCATCAATCATCGGCTTTAAACTCGTTCTCAGCCACGAGCGGACGGGAGCGGAAAATCCGGCTTTTTTGCGCCAGATAACTTCTTTCGGCAAAAGATTTTCGGCAGCCTTTTTAAGAATATATTTGCGCTTGATGCCTTTGATTTTCAGTTCGGCGGGAATTCTTTCGCTCAATGAAACTAGTTCGTGATTTAAGAAAGGAACGCGCACTTCGAGATTTGCCGCCATCGAAGTTTTGTCGGTCGTGTCCAAATTTAAAGCAGGCATAAATGTTTTGAAATCAACATATAAAAGACGATTCAACGCGGAAAAATTTTTAGACTTTTCAAAAAATATTTTGTGCTGCGCGTAAGCATCCAAATCTTTTATGAATCCGCGCAGATTTTCCGCATAGAGTTTTGTTTTCATCGCGTCGGTAAAATAAGTTCCAAAACCAAGATAACGATTTTCAAAATTCATTGCCGCACTTCGCGCAAATTTTTTCGCATTGCGAAGCGGCGCGGTCAATTTTCCTTTGACGCCGCCGTAAAGCAGTGAATCAAGTGTTTTCATCAAGGGACGGCGAACGGCGGACGGAACAAAATCCGTTACTCCGGCAAGTTTCATCGCCATTTGGCGCGGATAACCCGCGAAAACTTCGTCGCCGCCCATCCCGCTCAACATTACTTTTTGTGTCGAACGCGCTTGTTTGCTAATTAAAAAAGACGGAATTGCCATATCAATTACGGGCGCGTCCTGATGATAGACGAGCTTCGGCAAAAGCTCGGTCAAATCGGGCGTGAGAAGCGTTTCGTGATAATCAATCGGCAAAATTTCGGCGACCCGACGCGACCATTCAACATCGTCGGGAATAATGTCAAACTGCAAATCTTCCGCCGAAATTCCGGTCGTGTAGGTCGAAACTTTTTTCGTGTGCTTTATCATCAGCGCGACGATAACGGAAGAATCAACGCCGCCCGAAAGAAATGCGCCGAGCGGAACATCCGCAATCATTTCCATCTTGACGGATTTA
>JBDTZT010000238.1:0-6170 GCA_040005005.1 Actinomycetota bacterium | reverse complement strand
TTTAGTTTTTGTATTTGCCGTTTCAACGCTTGTTCAAGCGCGTCCGATGAACGAATTTTTTGAGCAGGATGAAAAAGAAATAAAAAAACTTCCGCCCGCCCATTTTATTCGCAGTCGTGATTTTGATATGCAGCACATCGCTTTGAATTTGAAATTCGATTGGGAAAAAGAGCAAGCCTTTGGGATGGCGACAATTACGCTCGCGCCGCTTGCGCCGAATTTTCAGACGGTCAATCTCGATGCGGGTTCGATGATATTCAATTCCGTGAAATTGAATGGCAAAGATTTGAAATTCACTTATGACGAGCCGAATACAAATCTGACAGTCAATCTCGACCGCAAATATAATATCGGCGAAGCAATTACGTTTACCGTTGATTACCGGACAAAAGGCGGCATAATTGAAAACACACTCGGGTTTGGGGCGGGCGGCGGTTTGAAATTTATCAAACCTAACGCCGATAATCCGAATCGGCGCAAGCAAATTTGGTCGCAAGGCGAATCTGATTACAATCGCTTTTGGTTTCCTTCATATGATTCACCGAATGATTTTGCGACAACCGAATTAACTGCCACGGTTGAAAAACCGATGTATGTCGTTTCAAACGGTAAATTAATTGACCGCAAAGACAATAAAGATGGAACGGAAACTTTTCATTGGAAAATGGATACGCCGCACGCCAATTATTTAACGTCAATCGTCGTCGGTGAATACTCGGAAATCAAAGGCAATTATGCGGGAGTTCCGATTTACACCTATATTTTCCCGAACGAATTGAAAGACGGCGCGGTTTCGGTCAAAAATCTGCCGGAAATGGTCAAATTTTTCTCGGAAAAAACAGGTGTGAAATATCCTTACGCCAAATATTCGCAAACGATGGCGGAAGGTTTCGGCGGCGGAATGGAAAATATCTCGGCGACGACAATGACTCCGACAATGATTCACGACGAACGCGAATTACTCGACGGCGACAGCGAATCTTTGCAATCGCATGAACTCGCGCATCAATGGTTCGGCGATTATGTAACGACGCGTGAATGGTCGGACATTTGGCTGAATGAATCGTTTGCAACCTATATGCAGGCTCTCTGGGACGAAAATTCCAAAGGTCACGATTATTTTCTATATTCAGATGTTCGCTCAAATCAACAGTCGTATTTGAACACCTGGAATCAGGGAAATCGCCGTCCGATTGTGACCAAGTATTATACGAACGCCGATGCTTTGTTTGATACTTACGCGTATCCGCGCGGCGGTGCTGTTTTGCATATGCTGCGGAAACATCTCGGCGACGAGTTGTTTTTTAAATCATTAAATCACTACCTGACGAAAAACGCGAATACGCCCGTGCAGACCGAACAGCTTCGCATCGCCATTGAGGAAGCGACCGGACAATCAATGGATTGGTTTTTCGACCAATGGGTTTATAAAATGGGACATCCGATTTTTGAGGTAACCCAAAGCTATGATGAAGCCTCAAAAAAATTAACACTGAACGTCAAACAAATGCAGAAAATTGATCCGCTCAATGCTTATCCGCAAGCCGAATTTTTTCAGGCGAAAGTTGACGTTGAGGTTGACGGCAAAGTCGATCAGGTTTGGTTAAAACCGCAAGCCGAAAATGTTTTCACTTTTGATTCAGCCCAAAAACCGCAGTTGGTTAATTTCGATTACGAAGGAACGCTGATTAAAGAACTCAAATTCGACAAATCAATTGATGAACTGCTTTATCAATTCAAAAACGACAAAGATGTTCTGGGTCGCGTTTGGGCGATGAATCAGCTTATTCCGCGTTGGAAATCGAAAGATACGAGCGACACGGTCAAAACAAAAATTCTCGCGGCATTAAATCTGGCAATGACGAGTGAACCGCTTTGGCTGATTCGGCGTGATGCAATTCAAGCGGTTTCCCAAACGCAAGGCAATCCGAATGCGGCTAATGCCGTTGCGGCAAATTTTGACGCGGCGACAATTACGGCTTTGGAAACGGCAGCAAAAGATAAAAATTCAAATATTCGGGCGGCGGCAATTTCAGGTTTGGGTTTTGTTCGCGATACAAAATATGCCGATTTGTTTTTGGCGGCTTTAAATGACCAAAGTTACGGTGTGATTGATGCGGCTTCGATTGCTTTGGCGCGGACAAAAGACGCTAAATATTACGATAATTTAGCAAAATTGGTTGAAATGCCTTCGTGGAAAGATCACCTTAAAATTGCCGGATTAAATGGTTTGGCGGCTTTGGGCGACAAACGCGCAGTTGATCTGGGTTTCAAATTCACCGATAAATCCAACTCATCGGCGGTGCGCGCAAGTGCTTTGAATGTTTTGGCATCAAGCGGCAAAGGCGATGCACGGGTTTATCCGTTAATGCTTGAAAATTTTAAGAAATCTTTGGAAACCAACGATTTTCAAGGCATTTTCAGCGGGTTTCAAGGTTTTATTCGACTTGCTGATCCGCGTGGGCAAGAAGCTTTCGATTTGGCGAAAGAGAAATTTAAAGACCGCGCCAATTTCCTCGGATTTGTGAATCAAATTGAATCGCAATTCAAAAAAGCGATTGAGCCGAAATAAATTCTTTTTCGACAAATTTAAAAGAAACGGTTTGGTAAGTTCCAAGCCGTTTTTTATTTGTGATAGATTAAAAAAGTAATCTGCAAAATGATTTGAGGCGGTTCGTCAAAATAAAACAATAATTCTTTTAGTAAAGCGAGTTTGGAATATCTTCAAAATTGTTTTACTAATTCCGTCAAGCGAACATTCAATTTGGAGGAACAAATGGGACTAACTGATATAACAAAAATACCGGTAATTATGAGAGCTAAAGGTTGGAGCAAAGGGGCCGATCTTTTGGAAAATTGGTTTAGCCGCGCGGCCTATACGAGAAAAACAGGCGGACCGATGGCGAATGAGTTAAGTTCGGCTTACAATATCGGCGATTTAAATGCCTGGCTACTCAAAAAAGCGGAAGGAAAACAGGTTTGGGACAAGATCTTTAACGATCAACTTTGGCGCAGTAACGACAGCAGTCGCGGTGATGCAGTCAAAAGGCTCGGAACACTATTGACGGCCGAAGGAATCTTGAAAGAAGGCATCAAAGACCAGCCGTTTGGTTTTAAAAGCTATACGGCGGTTGACTATGAACGCAACAAGAAAGCATTGAACGCGAGTTCTTTTAAGACCGGAATAACTACCGAATTGAACGAAACCGTCGCCGCTCTTGGTTCGTTTAACCTGAAACTCGCGCTTAACGGAAAAGTCAGTCATACGCCCGGCTATGTTTGGAAAAATAATTACACGGTCAAGCCTGAATCAATTGATGTCTGGTTGTGGGATTTGTTTGATTTCGAGGACGGTCCCAACGATTTGACTTCGCAACCGCTCGGTTGTTGGGACGAAAGCGATAATTCGGTCGCCAAAATCGCCATAACGGGCGGAAAAGTCTGTGTCAACAACAGCACTTTTCGTGATTACCGCATAAAAAACAATCTCGGCGGTGATTTTTACATTTGTTCTGATGTGCTGCGACATAAATTCACACAAGCCGTTAACCTTGAACCTTTCGAAATCTCATCGCAATAAAAAATAGATGTCACAAGTCGGTCAGAGATTTATCGTTTGGCAAAAAACAGTTTGATTAATTTCAAGCCGTTTTTTTCGTCAAGAGAATTTATAAAAGAAACGGCTTGCGTCTTACAAGCCGTTTCTTTCTATGAGGGTATCGGGGGTAGTTGAGGAATGATTTAAATGAAAGATTTTCGGTCAGGGCAAATTTTTCATTAATTGACTCGCCATTATTTTTCAAATCCTGCCCGTAGTTGAAAAAATTAAAGTGGATACGACAAATCCATTAATAAGCGTGAAAATAAATAATTCGCTTGAAAAAGATAATTTCATAAATAATCCTAAAAATGTAAATTATTTTACAAAGAACTAAACTACGCAATAACAAGAAATGTGCCGGGAATATTCGAGTTTATAGAAATAGCCATAAGTAGCTTCAGCCAAAACGTTTTAGCGAAGTTTGCCGGCAGTATTTAACGGATAAATTCAACTATTGTAAAAACTCAAAATGATTGAGAGATGATAAATATCCAATCAAATTGAACGCTTGGATGAAGGAAAATATTTTCTAATTTTGAGGTATTTGTAAATATTGCATAAAATCAAACTCTATGAGAAAACCGATGATTGCGGGAAATTGGAAAATGTATAAACTGTTGGCCGAAGCGGTTGAGACGGCGTTGGCTTTGAAACCATTAGTCGCGAATGCGAATCATTGCGAAGTTGTGATCGCCCCTGTTTTTGTTCATTTAAAAACGGTGGCCGACAGATTGGAAGGCTCAAACATTAAAGTTGCGGCGCAGAATTGTTCGTTTGAAGCAAAACAATCAGCAAACACGGGCGAAGTTTCCGCCCCAATGCTCAAAGATGTCGGTTGTTCACACGTCATTATCGGTCATTCCGAGCGTCGGCAGTTTTACGGCGAAACAAATGAATCGGTCAATAAAAAGACGAAAGCTGCGCTTGAATCAAACTTAATTGCGATTGTCTGCGTTGGCGAAACTTTGCAGGAACGCGAGAGCAAAAAACTTTTTGAAGTTGTCAAAACACAGCTTCGGGAAAGTTTGGACGGTTTGACAACTTCGGATATGGAACGTATTATTATCGCTTACGAGCCTGTTTGGGCGATTGGAACGGGTCAAACCGCTTCGCCCGAACAGGCTCAAGAAATGCATGGTTTTATCCGTCAGACATTAACCGAAACGCACGGTGAAGATACGGCAAACGCGACCCGAATTCTTTACGGCGGCTCGGTCAAACCGGAAAACATTTCGGTTTTAATGAACGAAAACGATATTGACGGAGCATTAGTCGGCGGCGCCAGTCTCGACTCGGAAAGCTTTGCGAAGATTGTAAATTATAAGTAGTTTAGGTGGTTTAGAACTTTGACATATTTTTTATACGGATTATTTTTTCTTTCTTGTATCGTGCTGATTATCACGGTTTTACTGCAACCCGGTAAATCCGATGCGGGCGCGTTGTTCACGAGCAGTGTTTCAAGCAATGCTTACGGCTCACGCGGAACGGCAACGGTCTTATCAAAAACAACGATAGTCGCGGCAACACTTTTTATGTTGTCGGCGCTGATGCTTTCGATGCCCGCTTTGAACGGAAATATTTCGGTTTTAAGCACGAATCCCGAAACCTCGTCCGAAACCCCGGCAACCAATACGAACGCCAATATTGATGCAAATTCGGCGGCGAACACGGACGCCAACGCAACTTCACCGGTTACTATTCCGCCGATTACAAACTTATCAAATGTTTCGACGAATGCGCCGGCGAACACTGCCTCAAACACTGCGGCGGTTAAACCGGCAAATACGGCAAAAGCGAACAAAGAAAAGAAAGCCGACACCAAACAAGCAAATACGAAGAAATAACTCAGATCGTCCGACGGATCGGCCAAGGCAAAAACAATTTGCCGATAAAAATTCGGACTGATATTTGAAATACAAAATTTTGGGGACGTGGCGGAATTGGTATACGCGCATGCTTGAGGTGCATGTGGAGAAATCCGTGAGAGTTCGATTCTCTCCGTTCCCACCAATTAAAATAAAAAGACAGGCTTTTAAGCCTGTCTTTTTGATTTATTTAACGAGTTTTGTTGTAAAATTACAAATATGAATTCATCTGCCGCCAGCCAAATTATTCGATGCCCGAATTGCGGCGCAAACAATCGTGTCGCGGTTAATCAACTAACCGGCAAACAATCTGTGTGCGGTCGTTGCAAAAATCCGTTGCCGAATGTTATGACTGAGCCCGTAATTGTTACCGACGCGAATTTTAATGAGATTGTCGGAAAATCCAATTTACCTGTTCTGCTTGATTTATGGGCGGCATGGTGCGCTCCGTGCCGACAAATTGCGCCCCTCATTGAACAGCTGGCTAAAGAACTGGCGGGCAAAGTTTTAGTCGGAAAACTTAACGTTGATGAAAATAAATTTACGGCATCGCAGTTTGGTGTTCAAAGCATTCCGACGCTGCTGATTTTGAAAAATGGTCGTGAAGCCGACCGAATCATCGGGGTTGAATCACGGGAATCAATTCTGCGCCGCTTGCATTCTTATATTTAAGTGAAAAGATTTAGAACAATTTAAATTTTATC
>JBDTZT010000237.1:0-6172 GCA_040005005.1 Actinomycetota bacterium | reverse complement strand
TGCGCTTTTCCTGCCGCGCCCGGGCAATCAAAGCGCGGACAATTTCCTTGCCCGTTGAATCGCCGTGCGCGTGTAAGATTCGGCGCCGCGAATGTGCGGCTTCCTGCGTGAAAGCAAGTTTTCCGCCTTCGCGATCAAATTCGATTCCCCATTCGATCAGTTGTTTGATGTATTTTGTGCCGTCGGTGACGAGCGTCGCGACCGCTTCCGTATCGCAAAGTCCCGCGCCCGCGACCAGAGTATCTTCTTCGTGAAGTTCCGCGTTGTCGTCGTCCGATAAAACAACCGCCACGCCTCCCTGCGCGTATTCGGTATTTGATTCGCTTGCTTTATCCTTTGTCAAAACCGTCACCCGCGCTCCTGATTTTGCCAATTCAATCGAAGCACGAAGTCCGGCCACACCGCTGCCGATAACGATAAAATCCGTTTCCAATGCCATATTTGAAATTGTGGACCGTGGCTTGAGAAAATTCAAATTTAAAGCAATCGTATTGATGACATTTACGCGAAATGGACGAAGCAATCACGAACCAGATAAAAATTGATTTGCGCGAAGCAAAAAGATATTTGCCGCAGGCGGACGAAGCGGCGCGAGTCAGTTTTGCCGAAAGGCAATTTCGCTCACGCTGCCGGTTTGCCGAACTAAAAGCGTTTTACAGCCGCCACCATTGCCGAATGACGCGGCTCCATCTGCTCGCATCGTGTGCCGTGACGCTTGGAAGATTCGCCGGATTTTCTAAAACTTTTGACGAAATGGGCGAACATTTTATGCCCTTAACCAGCGAAAACCAGCCGCGCACCGCCGAATGGCAGACGTTTATCAAAGCCTGTGAGGAGAAATTGCCGATCGAAGTGCGCGAAGAATTGTGGCTTGCCGCGCACTTTAAAGATTTAAAGAATGTTCGTGAAAGCGGTCTTTATGCCAAATTTGAAAGCGAAGCGGAACAATATAAAAACGATCCGATCTGGCAGCTTTTGAAGCAGCATATGGACGTTGCGCTCGGCGTTCGCCTGATGGATCATTCGGCGATCAGCGGCATTTTGCCCTACGAAACGGCGATGGCCGACAGCCTTGTTTTGACCGTCAAAAAACTCGTCACCGCCGCTTCAAAACTCGTCTTTCTCTACGCCCGTGAATCTGCCCGCGCAATTTTGGACATTTCCGAACGGACTCCGGAAAGTTTAATCAGCTATCGCCGAACCGCGCTTGAAATGATGCGTAACTTTTTACTGTCTTTCACGGTTTCCAAAATCTTTCGTCAGGGAATTCGCACCCGTGAACGCGGCAAAACGGCGCCCGACGAAAATTGGTCTTTACTCGAAATGGCGTTAGGCGAAAAAGTTGAAAAGATCAATCCGCTGATTCGTGCCTTTTACGCCAATCCGTCGCGCTTCGACGTCACGGCGACGCTGAAACTGGAAACTTTGCCCGCGAGATTTTGGTCGCGCTTTCTGACTTTGCTTTTCGGTCAGGGTTTGTATGAAACTGATTTGGAAGAAATCCCGACTCGCTTCCGCATTTTTGAGCGCCAAGACGGCTCGATGCACTTTGTCCGCGAGCTTTACTGCAACGGCAAATATCGTATTTTCGATTCTGATTTCGTGGTTCGGAACGGCAAACTCTACGAAGTTTTTACGGATCTCAAAGCATCGGTTGAAATGCAGGTCGAACCAATCGAAAACGGCGGCTTATCGATTATGAGCAAGAATTTTTTATTTCACGGCCGGCGAATGCCTTCAATCGGCTTAAACGTCGAATTCAAAAGCCGCGTCGAAGATTATCAAACGCTGAAAATTGACGGACAATTAATAATGAAACCGAAAACAAAATTCGGCGAATTTTTCGCTCATAAAATTCTGCGCCGCCCGCAAAATCTGGGCAGCATTCATTATACGGCGCGGCGTAAAACCGTCTGAAAATTTGGCTTTAAATTTGTTTCCTGACCGTTGCCGATCCAGCTTTCCGCTTCGTCTTTTTTGGGTGCAAAGCCGAAATACCTTTTGATGAAAAACGGGATAAATCTGAAATATGAACGGCGTTTTTCAACCTCCGTTTCACTTCCCGCGCACCACCGCCGCAGAGTTTCAAAACTCCATTCGGTCGCGAGTTGCATTACGGGGCGAAACAAAAGGCGGTCAGCCGCCGCGCCGAAAAATCCGTAATTCGTTTCGTAATCGTAAACCGTGCGAAAATAGGTGCCTTCCGCGCAAGGTTTATACTGCCAGATGCCGCGCCCGATTTTGATGATTGATTTCCAATCTTCGGATTCAAATTCAAACGTCGAATGTTTGAGCGGCGTGTTTTGCAAATATCGCCCGATGCCTTTGATTTCTAAACCGAAACCGATTTTTGTGCGGTAATCCATCAATTGAAAACCTTTTTCGTCCAAGCCGTCCAAATATTTAATATGCGAAAAACGAAGGTCCCAGAGAATATGCAAATGAGGTTCCTGCGAGCGTTCCCAAAGCGTTTCGACGGCGCACGGAATAATCGCTTCGACGACAATTTTATTGGCTTTTTTCATAAAGTATTGAACTCGCGTCCGTGCTCTACGCGCTCCCTTCGGCCTTGATTGATTCACTTTTCTTGCTGAAATTCAGCCAATGATATAAATCGTAAAAGAAATTTCCGAATGCGATAATGCTCATTCCGGTCATATAAATTCGCAGAATGGCCAGAACTTGCGGAGGCGCGTAAACAATCGCCGTTTGAAGACTGCGATCGCCCCAGACCGCCTGAAAAGTCGCCATCATATACAGCCCGACGAGAACGCTCAAAACAATGTGCATAAAATACTCGCCACGCGGCAGTCCGCCCTGCGCTTTGCGGCTCGCGGTTTCTTCCCAAACGTCCGCCCAGGCAACAAAAATATCAGCACCGTAAAGCACGCCGAGCAGCGCCAGCGCCCAGCCGTGAAAGCGAAAATTCGCCACCCAGACAAATTGCAAAGCGTAGATCAAATGCCGGCAGATGTGCCAGAAAACTTCGCGCCGGCATTCCGGGCGCGAATTGAGTCGGCATTTGTAAAGGTGAAAATAAAGTACGTCGAACGTGCCGAGATGCGCGACAAACAAAAGCAGATAAAAAGAAGTTTCCATAATTTGTTCCGCCGGAATTTCCTCGAAAATCACCTAAAGCAAAAGACATTCCACGTCAAAATCTGTTTTGTGGGACTGTCCGATATTTTGTGTAAATTCGATTTTCAGATATTTATCTTATCTACCAAACTGTTGATTACTCAGGTGTTTAGCCAAAATTGAAAGTTGTTGGTAAAAAGGATTTACACAGAATTTTTTACACTCTCGATTTTGTCAAGAATCCGTTGGCAATCCGCCAAAAGTTTTGCAAAAAGCCGGAAAAATTGTTTTGAGTTTTCGCAATTCTTCGACCTTTTGCGGGCGCGACAATTGTTGACTGTAAATGCCAAAGGTAACAAAAAAGATCGTAAAGGTAACTTTGATTAGAATTTGCATCAAATCTCCAAAAGAAAAAGCACTTTGAAATATTTGCTCAACGCAAACATATCAAAGTGCCGTCTTAAAAAGCAACAAAAATTTCAGGCGGACGGAATCGTTAATTCCTGGCCGGGGAAAATTTTGTCGGGATCGTCGAGTTTGTCGCGGTTGGCTTCAAAGATCGCGTTCCAGCCGACGCCGTATTTTTTGCCGATTTTGCTCAAATTGTCGCCCGATTGAACGGTGTATGTATTTTCCGCCGCTTCGGGTGCGGTAATATCCAAAACAAGGTCACCCGAACGATAATCGGGGTCGAGCTTTCCGTATTCATTCCAAAGTGCCTTTTTGACATCCGCGCTCGGTGCCGAGCCTTCGATTTTGATAAATCCGTCGCCTTCAGTGATATTCAAACCGGTAATACCGGATGAATTCGCCAAATCAATCAACGGTTGATATTTTTCCTGTATAGACATTTTTAAATTTCCTCCTGATTATTTTTCGGTTACTTTATTTTCAACCGGTTTGCCGCCGTTGGCTTCTTGAACAGTTGCCATCAATTCACCCATTTTACCTTTTGCGACGGTTCCGCTAATTGTAACTTTCGGCGTCGAAGTATCAACCGTCACATCTGTAAAACCTTTTTTCTTTAAGGCTTCTTCAATTTTGGGTTTCAAATTCGGGTCAGTTTTTACGGCTTCATTGGTAACCGGGACGGCGGTCGGTGTTGCCGTCATTTTATTGGCATTCGCATTTGTGTTGCTGTCACCTTTGCAGGCACTCAAAAACAGAAAAGCAGATAAACATAAGACTAATATAAGTTTAATTCTCATTATTTCCTCCAGAAATTCCTTCAATGTTTCTTTTTTATTGGTGCAGTCAAAATCATAATTTTCGATTCCGATTTCGACATATTTTGTTCACAAAATTTTTCCAATTTTGTGAACATACTAAGTTATTCGGGGCATGTCAATATAGATTAAACTATTTTCAAAAAAAAACCAGTGAAGTTACTGTGAACAAAAATTATCTTTTCCAAACACATAAAATTTCGCCGCATTTTTACTCATTTTTTCCTTTTTGGAGTAAATTCGCACAGCATCGAATAAACGGTCGGCGTCACGACCAGCGATAAGAGCAGCGCGAAAATCAATCCGCCGATGACCGCCACCGCCAGCGGCTGCAGCAGTTCCGAACCGGCGCCGAGGGCGAGCGCGAGCGGCAGCATTCCGAGAATCGCCGCCAGACTCGTCATCAGCACGGGACGAAATCGTCGCCGCCCGGAAATTATCAAGGCTTCGGTCAAATCATTGGTTTTCGCCAAATTTTCCGCCACTGCATCGAGCATCAAAATCCCGTTTTTGGCGACGATTCCGACGACCATAATCATTCCCATCAGACTAACGACGTTCAATGTAATTTTCGTCACAAAAAGCGCGAGCAGAACGCCGCTCAAAGCCAAAACCGCGCCCGTAACGATTGCAATCGGATGCGCAAACGAACGAAATTCGATGAGCAGAACGAGAAAAACCAGCACGATTGCCAATGCCAGCGAAGTCGCCAGTTCGCGGAAAGAAGATTGTTGTTCGGCATAAATTCCGCCGTATTCGATGGACATTCCGGCCGGAAGTTTGACATCTTTGGCGAGCTGCGCTTTTATTTTTTCAATCGTCGTGCCCAAATCGCTGCCGGTGATTCGGCCCGTAACGGAAATTGATTGCCGCAAACCGTCGCGGATGATTTCGGTTTGTCCTTTGTCGTATTCGATTGTCGCCACCTGTTCGAGGCGAAATTGGGCGCCGCTTGCGGAACGAATCTGCAGGGCTTTCAAAGTACCGAGCGAAGTTTTCGCAGCGGGCGGAAACGTTACGCGGACGGTGATCAATTTTCCCTGCTGTAAAATTGCGGAAGCCGCGTCGCCCGTCATTGCTGTTTCGACGGCGTTTGCCACGTCGCTCGCGTTCACGCCAAACTGCGCCGCGCTTTGCGGATTGATTTTGAAGGTCAGTGCCGCGCCGCTGACGACCACGCCGTCGAACGTATCAACCACGCCGCTGACTTTTTTTATTGATTCTTCGATCTCGGCGGCTTTTTCCTCCAAAGCCTTTTTATCTTCGCTGAACACTTTGATCTCGATCGGTTCGGGCGAACTTGCCAGGTCACCGATTAGATCGGACAAAATGCCGATAAACTCGACTTCCAAGGTCGGTTCGCTTGATTCGAGTTCGCCGCGCAAATCGTCGGTAACTTGTTCGGTCGAACGCCGGCGGTCGGTTTTCATCTTGACGGCAAAATCGCCCGTGTTCGGTTCGGTGACGCCTGAAAGCCCGAGCTGTGCGCCGGTGCGCCGCGAGAAACTTTCGACTTCCGGCGTGTCTTTCAGAAGTTCCTCGACGTGGCGCAAAATTCTGTCCGTTTCCTGCAAAGATGCGCCCGGCGGAGTTTTGTAATCAAGCACAAACGCACCTTCGTCAAACGCGGGCAAAAATTCCGAGCCGAGTTGTTTGTAAATGATAAAGGAACCGAGCAAAACCACTGCGCCGACAACCAGAACCACCCAACGATTGTTGAGCGCACCGCGCAAAAGCCATTCATATGGCCGGACAATCAAACTCAAAAATCTGCCCAATTCATCTTCATTAGCCGTGCTTCCTTTTTTGACCTTAACGAATTTTTCCGCCAAAACGGGCGTGAAAGTCAAAGCCAAAACCAGCGACGT
>JBDTZT010000236.1:0-6177 GCA_040005005.1 Actinomycetota bacterium | reverse complement strand
AGTTTGCGATGGGTTCATCGAATGAATCTTCGGCGTTCGGCAATGTCAAAAATCCGTGGGATTTAACACGAGTTCCGGGCGGAAGTTCGGGCGGAAGCGCGGCGGCGGTCGCGTCGGGCGTAGTTCGTGCCGCGCTCGGTTCGGAAACGGGCGGTTCCGTGCGCCAGCCCGCGTCGCTCTGCGGAATCTTCGGATTCAAGCCGACTTACGGCAGAATTTCGCGCTTCGGGCTGGTCGCGTTTGCATCGTCGCTTGATAATATCGGGATTTTTGGCGCAACCGCCAAAGATGTTGCCGACGTTTTGGGCGTGATTGCCGGACGCGATGCGAATGATTCGACAAGTGCCGATGTTCCCGTGCCGGATTATAACGAAACTTTAGACAATGACATCAAGGGCAGGAAAATCGGCGTTCCGCGTGCACTTTTCGGCGAAGGTTTAGAGACGGAAGTTCGCGACGCGGTTGAAAAGTCCATCGAGAATTATCGAAGTTTGGGCGCGGAAATCGTTGATGTTGAAATTCCATATGCGAAATACGGAATCGCGGTTTACTACATCATCGCAACGGCGGAAGCCTCGTCAAACTTAGCACGGTTTGACGGCGTCCGCTACGGATTTCGCGCCGAAGGTTCGCACGAACTCCGCGAAATGTATCGTAAAACCCGCGAAGAAGGTTTCGGCGCGGAAGTCAAACGGCGCATCATGCTCGGAACTTATGTTCTTTCTTCGGGTTATTACGACGCTTATTATTCAAAAGCGCAAAAGGTGCGCGCCCTTGTCAAACGCGATTACGAAAAAGCGTTTGAAAAGTGCGATGCGATTTTAACGCCGACTTCGCCGACAACGGCTTTCAAAATCGGCGAAAAATCGAACGATCCGCTGGCGATGTACCTGACCGATATTTATACGGTTTCGGCAAATTTGGCGGGCATTCCGGGCGTTTCGATTCCCTGCGGATTATCGAGTGAAGGTTTGCCGATCGGTACCCAACTCGTCGGAAACTTCTGGTCGGAAGAGATTTTGCTCAATCTCGCCAATGTTTACGAAAAAGAATTTCCGCTCAACGCCAAACCAAAGATTTTTGCGGAGTGAAAAAGTGAAAAGGTGAAAGAGTGAAAAAAAAGGTGGAAAAGTTTTGTTTTATAAATTCAACAGAACTTTTTCGCTTTTTCACTTTCAGTTAGCCAGTCTGAGATGTGTAAATTCGCGGTTTTGGGCAAGCGTCGCGGGATTATTGTTCGGAATGATGTTTTGCCAGCGCATTTTATCGTCCAGAATTGCCTGCGCGTCTTCAGCCGGAACCGGACGCGAGAAAAGGTAGCCTTGTCCGTATTCACAGCCTAAAATTCTTAATTGGTGAAGTTGGTGAATCGTTTCGATGCCTTCCGCGATGACGTGTAAATCGAGAGTTTTCGCGAGCGCGATAATGGTGCGGACGATCTCGCCGTTTTCCGTGCCGTCTTCCATCGTGCTGACAAATGAGCGGTCAATTTTGAGCGTGTCAATCGGAAACCGGTGCAGATAACTTAAAGAAGAATAACCCGTCCCGAAATCGTCAATCGAAAGCCGAAGGCCGAGTGAGCGAAGTTGTTTGAGCATCAGAATCGTGTTTTCAGCGTTTTCCATCACCGCGCTTTCCGTGATTTCAAGTTTCAAACACGCCGGATTGACGCCTGTTTCCTTAATTATCAATCTGATTTGCTCGACAATATCGGGTTGCGAGAAATGTTTACCCGAAAGATTGACGCTCATTACCAGCGATGTATTGAGCGGCGAACGTGCCTGCCATGAAACCAACTGAGTGCAGGATTTCCGCAAAATCCAAAGCGTCATCGGCACAATCATATTCGTTTCTTCGGCGACGGGAATAAATTCATATGGCGGAACGATACCGCGTTGCGGATGCTGCCAGCGCATCAGGGCTTCAAATCCCATCAAACGCATGGTCGCCAAATCAATTATCGGTTGGTAATAAACAAGCAGTTCGTCGCGCTCGACCGCGTGGCGCAAATCGGTTTCAATTTGCAGTAAAGTAACGGCGCGGGTGTGCATCGTTTGGTCAAAAACCACGAAATCTTTGTTGCGTTTCTTAGCGTAATACATCGCAATATCGGCATCGCGTAAGATGTCTTCGGCTACTTCGTAAGGCGGATCATTGAGGGCAATACCAATACTGATGCTGGTAAAAACCTGTCGTCCGGCGATTGTGAACGGCGTTAAAACCTTGCGCCGAATCAGCTCGGCAAATTGAACCGCGTCGTCAATGATTGAAACATCATTCAAGATTATGGCAAATTCATCCCCGCCAAACCGCGCGACCAAATCACCTTCGCGCACGAGAGCCGTCAAACGCTTGGCAACATGGAGAATCAAACGGTCGCCCGCCGAATGACCGAGACTGTCATTGATGGTTTTAAAGCGATTGAGGTCTAAAAACAGAACAGCAAATTTTGCATTCGACGTTCGTTTTGACTTTTCCAAAATAAATTTAAGTGATTCGATAAAAAGATTGCGGTTCGGCAAATTCGTCAGGCTGTCGTGAAAAGCAACGTGCCGAAAACGCTCGCGGCTTTCGCGCAGTGCCTGTCCCGTTCTTTCCTGTTCGTTGATGTAATGCTGAAGTTCTTCGATGTGGTGTTCGGCTTGTTCGGCGCGTTCACGCTCGGCTTGTTCGGCTTTCGCGGCGGTCTGCTTAACATCGTTCACATAGCGGCGGTAAGTAATATAAATCAACGCTGAAAAAACACCGCTCGCCGTCAGCAGAAAAGGCTCTATCTGCTGAAACGCCTTAACCGAAAGCCCGGCTGATAAAGCACCTCCGATATACATGATGAGGGCATTGAAACAGTTTTCAGACCAAACTTTCCAAATTGATTTATTGTCTCTGGGGGCGCCAAAAATTGAAGCAAATACAGAATTTAACAAAAATTGCGAGAGTGCCATCACACAGAGTATTTTTGCAAAATTCGTCACCGTTCCGCTTTCGGCAATCGCGGAAACAGAACCGAATAAATATCTTAAAAGATAAACCGTGGAAAAGGTTGTAATGGCGGCGATTGCTCCGTTCAAAAACAACGTCTTCGTTTTGATTTTGATGCCTTTGCGTTTGAAGTTCAGCGACGTGAAAAGTGATTCAACAGTTGCCAAAACGATGGCGACTTCACCGCCGTAGTTCAAAAGCGCGATAAAAATCAAAGTGTCGGAAATCGTGAAATAAAGTTTTGTGCGCGGAAGCTGAATTTGCAGAAAAGAACTAAAAAATACCGTGAACAAAGTAAATACGGCGAGACCAAGATCAATTTTGACAATCGGAAATTGATAAATGGTGAATCCTAACGCTCCCATTCCAAACAAAAGCGTAATCCAAGCCAGAAACTCATTTGTTTTCAGTTTATTCGTCACGTTTTTCTAATTATTGGGGAACTTGCTTTGCAAACAATAAGCTAATGAATTATCTCTTAGCCATTGTTATTAATACTTTTAATGTTGTTTAGCTGCTAAGAAATTACCTTGAAATGATTGTTAATTTTATCTTTAAGACAATTTCCTTTGCATTCACCATCGGTTTCAGCTATCTCCGGTTACTAAAACTTGGTCCGGGTCTTTAAAATTATTACTTTCAGAAATATCTTTTGGCAGAAATATCTTTTGGCAGAAATATCTTTTGGCAGAAATATCTTTTGGTAAAACTTCCTGTAAATTGTTTTATATCTTTATCAGGAGAGGCAGTCCAAAATATTTTCCGATAAATGCCTTCGGTAATTCTGACTTAATTATCAGCAAACATTGTGCCATTTGGACGATTTTTATAAATCCCTTTATTTTATTGAAAATTCCGTATTTTCGCCGGTTATAAAACAAGTATCGTTTCAAAAAATGGTCTGACCGCTCTGTCAAAATGACCGTATTTCTCTCAAATTGACGGATATATAAAGCAGGAATTAAGAAACTTAATCACCATTTATCGCTTCTTCGGAGGCGTTTATTTTTCAAGACGCAGAGGTGTAAATTCGCGGTTTTGCGCGAGCGTCGCGGGATTATTGTTCGGAATGATGTTTTGCCAGCGCATTTTGTCCTCGCATATTCTTTCGGCTTCGTCAATCGGAACCGGACGCGAGAAAAGGTAGCCTTGTCCGTATTCACAGCCTAAAATTCTTAATTGGTGAAGTTGGTGAATCGTTTCGATGCCTTCCGCGATGACGTGTAAATCGAGAGTTTTCGCGAGCGCGATAATGGTGCGGACGATCTCGCCGTTTTCCGTGCCGTCTTCCATCGTGCTGACAAATGAGCGGTCAACTTTGAGCGTGTCAATCGGAAACCGGTGCAGATAACTTAGAGAAGAATAACCCGTCCCGAAATCGTCAATCGAAATTTGAACACCGATTGTTTTCAAACGATTGAGCATCCCAATCGCTTTTTCAGGATTATCCATCACCGCGCTTTCCGTGATTTCCATTTTCAAACTCTGCGGGGCGATTTTAGTTTTAATGATAATTTCCTGAATCCGCTCGACCAGATCGCTGTGAGCAAAATGTTTGCCCGAAAGATTAACGCTTAAAAACAGAGATTTTCTGGTCGGGCCGAGTTGCTGAAGTCTGACCACCTGGCGACAGGATTCTTCCAAAATCCAGTATGTAATCGGAACCACCAGACCGGTTTCTTCTGAAATCGGAATAAATTCGTTTGGCGGGATTAGCCCTCTCTGCGGATGCTGCCAGCGAATCAAGGTTTCAAATCCTTTCAATTCCATCGTATCAAGCGAAACTATCGGCTGGTAAAAAGCGCGAAGTTCGCCGCGTTCGATAGCGTAGCGCAAATCGGTTTCAATTTGCAGTAAGGTCACGGCGCGGGTATGCATCGTTTGATTGAAAATCTTGTAATTTTTCTGGTGGTCTTTAGCGTAATACATCGCAATGTCGGCATCACGCAAAACTTCTTCGGCTTCTTCGTAATCCACGCTTCCAAATGAAATTCCAATCGCGGCATTAATGAAAACTTCTCTTCCGCTAATTGCAAACGGATAAGAAAATTTGTAATTAATAAGTTGCGCAAAACTCGCCACATCGTCGGTATTTTTGACATTGTTCAAAATAATGCCAAATTCGTCGCCGCCGAAACGGGCGAGTAAATCATCATCTTTGATTAATTCCTTTAATCTGTTGCCGACACATTGAATCAGATCATTGCCGATTGAATGTCCGAGACTTTCGTTGATGGTTTTGAAACGGTTAAGGTCTAAAAACAAAACGGCGAAGTTAAACGCGGGATTCTGTTTGTGCTTTTCAAGCGATAATTTCAGTGTTTCGATAAACGAATTGCGATTTGGCAAATCGGTTAAAGCATCGTGAAAAGCGGCGTACCGAAAGCGTTCTTTGCTTTCGCGCAAGGCATCTCTGATTCTGTCCTGTTCGGCAATATACCGCTGGAGTTCGACGATATGCTGTTCGGCTTGTTCGGCACGTCCGCGCTCGGATTGTTCGGCTTTGGCGGCAGTCTGCTTAATATCATCCACATACCGCCTGTAGGTCATATAGACAACTGCAAAAAGTCCGATGACGATGGCAAACAAAAATATATTGATCGGCTGTAAAGCCTTGACCGCGACACCGGCCAGGATCGCGCCCATAAAATACATCACCAGGGCGTTCAAACAATATTCGTTCCAAACCTGCCAAATGGTCTTCTCACTTTTGAAGGAGATAAAAATAGCGACGCAGATCGAATTAACGATAAACTGCGTAATGGCCATTGCCGCCAGCATTGCAACCAGCCGCGTATTGCTTTCCGCACTAATAACCGTTTCGGCCGAATTAAACAGATAGCTGACAACGCTGGCCGTCAAAAAGGTGGAAACAGCGGCGACGGCAACATTCAAATAGATTGTTTTAGTCTTAATGGCAATCCCTTGGCGGCGAAAATTCAGCGACGTATAGCACGACTCCAACGCCGCCAGGATAACCGCGATCTCGCCGCCGTAAATCAGTAAAGAAAGAATGATCAAAGCATCGGAAATGGTTAAATGGATCTTGGTGCGCGGCAGCTGGATGCGTAAGTAAGAACTAAAGAAAATCGTCACGACCGATAAAGCAATCAGGCCGGCATTAACTATCTGCGCCGGAAATCCATAAATTGCCCAAGCCAAAACGGCCAGACCAATCGGCAGTATAACCGATAAATA
>JBDTZT010000235.1:0-6188 GCA_040005005.1 Actinomycetota bacterium | reverse complement strand
CGTTTGCTTAAATACATTGTTTTGAGAGTAGTTTTTATACCGGTAATTCTCCTGAATCTGACACCAAATCAGCCATTTACCGTAGAAAAAGCAATTTCCGGCGAAAGGTTTGACCATAATCATAATCTTCAGGCGGACGCAGACGCTTTACTGCCTTTATTCAATGCGATGCCGTCTGTTCCTATTTATCTCAAGGATGAACCGATTCTAAAATCAGGCACAAATACTGAACGTGGTGTCGCTTATACCAATTGTGAGGGTCACGAATTTCCATCAATTTTTATGAAGAAAAGCTTCTATGAAAAAGTTAACCGGGTCCAACTTATTAACATCTTGAAACACGAACTGACTCATGCGTGGCTCTGCCGGCAACAATTAATGGCGGGACACGATGAAAGATTTCGTCAGAAATTCAGGCAGGTCGGCGGATTTGGAAATTAGCCGAAAATAAGGAGTAAGCCCAGGCATAATTAAATTTGTGTTTGATCGATTTATTTCGCCGGTAGATTTTCTTTATAAATATAAAAAAAGATGGTTTTCTAATAAAGAGTTACTAAAGAACTTGATTGATCAAATAAAATAAGGACTTTCCAGTCGGAGCGCGGTCGGCGCGACCGCGCTCCGACTGGAAAGTGATATCAATTATGACAACCCATTATTAGAAAAATACAAAAAAAATGAGCAGGACAGTCATGAACCAGTCCTGCTCTGCTCAAGCGAAAAGATGTGTTGCCTTCCATGACCTTCCGCCTGATTCCTTTTAGTTGTCTTATAATTCAAGAAAACTTACAATTCGGACTGAATTCCATAATCTATGAAAATTGCTTTTGTTTTATTATTTGGCAAGCGACAATTTTGTTTTTGAATTGTTTATTTTCTAGGAAATTTACAACATTGAGGCAATCAAAGTGTAATTTCAGACTTTTATTACCTTTAACGCGTCTAAAAAATTGAGCGTGAAGTTGATTTACACTCAAAAGTTATTTTAAATAGTAATCTCGTGCTAATTTGTTTTTGTAAACACGAGTAATGATAAAAAGTTTAACGGATGAGCAATTGGTCGAACTAGCTGTCACGGAAAATCCGGAGGCTTTCGGCGAAATAGTAAAAAGATGGGAGCGTAAAATTTTCGCGCTCTGTTTCGGTATGCTCAGCCGTGAGGACGAAGCGAAGGACGCGGCGCAGGAAACTTTTATTTCAGCTTACCGGAATTTACCGAATTTTCGCGGCGAAGCAAAGGTTTCATCGTGGCTTCACCGGATTGCCGTCAATCAATGTTTGACCAAACAACGCCGTGCCAAGACTCGTTCGGAAACTTTTCTGGACGATGAGGAAAACTCGGAAGACAGAGTTTTTATCGCGCCCTTGAATAAGTCACCGGCGCGGATTACCGAGCAAAATGAACGGCTTACGCACGTCAGACAAGCGGTTAATTCGCTTCCGGCCGATTTGAGGCAGGTGATTGTCATGAAGGAATTTGAAGAAATGACATTTCAGGAGATTTCGGAAACGCTTGAGCTGCCTCTCAGTACGATTAAAAGCCGTGTTTACACGGCGCTTAAACAACTTCGGATGAAGTTAGAGAGAACGCCCTTGGAAGTTGTCTAAGGCATTTTGGTAAAAGTTATGTTAAATGGTAATCATAAAAATTCAGGCTGCGGCTTTTCCGAAAAATTGATTTCGTATCTTTATAACGAATCGGTCGGCACGGAAAAAGTGGAATTTGAAGCGCATTTAAAGAAATGTTCCGGATGCGCTGATGAATTTGCCGATTTTTCAGGCGTGCATTTTTCGATCAACGATTGGAAGTTGAAAGAGTTCGCGCTATTGGAAACCCCGATCATCGAAATTCCCTACGAGAAACACGAAAAACCGGTTGAAGTTTCGAGCCTTAAAGGTTCGTGGTTGTCAGGCCTGCGCAATTTATTCGCGCTCTCTCCGGCGTGGTCATTGGCAACCGCGTCATTGGTGGTTTTGGTGGTTTGTGTCGGCATCGGGTTGATGATATTGAATTCGCGGCAGCCAAATGAGGTTGCAGGAACCGATAAAAATCAATCTAAACCCACGATTTCGCCGACCGCGGAAAAAACGCCGCCGCAATCAAACACCAACGTAATCGAGAATAATTCGCCGAACAAACAGCCGAAACCGATTGACGCGCCGAAACCTTCGCAGCCCGAAGTCGCAGTTTCGAACAGCACGAATTCAACCAATAACCGTGTCGTGAAAGTTTCAACCGGCAATCAGCGTCCAATCCAAAAACCGGGAAATATTCGTAATAATGAAGTAAAAGACACGAATAAAAACCAAAAGATTCAGCAGAAAGCGGTCGAAGATGATGAGGAAGACAATACTCTCAGGCTGGCCGAATTATTTGATGAAATTGACACGAAATAATTTTGAGGAAATAAAATGAAGAAATTACATTTTTTAAGTTTGGTTTTTGTAGGTTTATTGATTTTTTTAACGTTTTCTACCGTCAATGCACAAGAACCTGTTACGCCCGACAATCAAAATCCAAATACGACCACCACAGTTCGACCGTTTAAGATTTTTGAAGAATTGGGTCTGACGCGGGAGCAGATTCAGCAAATCCGCCGCATCAATCAGGAAAGAAAGCCGATTATGCAGGAAGCACAACTTCATTGGCGCGAAGCCAACCGTAATCTTGACTCCGCCATCTATTCGGATAATACAACGGATGAAGAAGTTCAAACGCGAATGAAGGAAGCCCAGATCGCCCAAACCGATTTGATTAAAGCGCGAGCCCTGACCGAATATCAGATTCGTAAAATTTTGACGCCCGAACAATTGATTAAGTTTCGTCAATTGCGCGAACAATTGATGCAGCGAATAAATGAATTAAAAAACAGGAACAACCAAAATAACCCGAACAATCAACAGCAAAGACCGATAAATCGGCTTCAACAACGCAAGATTCAAAACAAGATTCAAAACTCTCCGCAATAACATTTGCCTCGAAATCTTCTACTTAAATTATTTTCAGCCGACTTTTCAATAAGTTCGGCTTTTTTTTTTTGCGAGTTCGTTGTAATCTTGGCAAAAGTCTTTTTGTTCAAAAACTATCAATGAATTCACTCAAAAAATTTTTATTTGAACTTCAGGAAATCAGTTTTTTAATTTGGCGAGCATTTATCGGGCTTGTCAGAAAACCGCGTTACATCGCCGAAATCGTTAGCCAGATGGATCTGATCGGTGTCGGTTCGCTTCCAATTGTTTTGCTGACGGGGTTTTTCACGGGCGGTGTTTTGATTTTACAAACCTTTCCGACTCTCCAGTATTACAGCATTCAAAACGAGGCCGGACACCAGATTGCCGTTTCACTGATCCGGGAACTCGGTCCGGTCTTATCGGCTTTAATGGTTTCGGGAAGAATCGGCTCGGCAATCTCAGCAGAACTCGGTTCGATGGTCGTTTCGCAGCAGATTGACGCAATGCGTGCGCTTGGCACCGATCCGACGCGCAAGCTCGTTTCGCCGCGAATTTTAGCGTTGATTTTTATGCTGCCGCTTTTAACGGTGGCCGCCGACATTTTCGGTATTATCGGCGGCGGTATTGTCGCCACGGGACTTTTCAATCAGGATTCAAATGTTTTTATTACATCGGTTCGCACCGGAATCGCCGCCGAAGATTTAATCGGCGGAATAGTCAAACCTTTGTTTTTCGGGTTAATCATCGGGAGTGTTTCTTGCTACAAAGGCTTAAGCACAACGGGCGGGACGGTCGGCGTTGGTCGTTCGACGACTTCCGCAGTCGTGATTTCTTCGATCGTCGTGATCATTTTTGACTTTTTCCTTTCAAAAGCGATTCAAACGATTCTCGACATCGGACGTATTTAAAATCTATAATTATTGAAATTCATTATGCTCTCTTCAGAAATCGAAGAATCAAACACTGAAATCAACGTCGAAGAATTTGGTGCGACTGCCGATATTCTGGACGCGGTAGATGAACCCAACCGGATTCTTCCGGCGATCGAATTTCGTGACATTCATCTTTCCTTTGATGACAAAAAGATTTTAGACGGTGTTAGTTTTACTGTTCGACGCGGCGAAACAAAGTTAATTTTAGGAAGAAGCGGCGGCGGAAAATCAACGACAATTCGCCTTATTCTCGGACTTTTAAAACCAGATTCGGGACAGATATTGGTTGACGGCGAAGATATTACGCACTATACGGAAGAAGAAATGATGGGCGTCCGTCAAAAAATGGGAATGGTTTTTCAAGAAGGTGCGTTGTTCGATTCGCTTTCGGTTTATGATAACGTCGCTTATCGCCTGCACGAACAAGGCATTGACGAGGAAACTGTCGAAAAAGAAGTTCGCCGGATGCTACACTTCGTTGATCTCGAAGAAGCGATTGACAAAATGCCGAGCGAACTTTCGGGCGGAATGCGGCGACGCGTCGGAATTGCCCGTGCGCTCGTCGGCGATCCGACAATCGTGATGTTTGACGAACCAACCGCCGGACTTGACCCGCCAACAGCCCGAACGATTTGTGAACTGGCCATCAAATTGCGCGATTTGGAAGATGTTTCTTCGATTTTCGTAACGCACGAAATGAACAATCTCGAATATCTTTCGTCCGAATATGCGACTGTTAATAACGAGGGCGAGGTAATTTTTGAAATGGAAGGCGAAAAACTTTGCTTGATAAATACGGAAGTTATAATGTTTCGCGACGGCAAAATTATTTTCAGCGGCAAAGACGAACAACTGAGGGCCTCAAAAGATCCGTATATCGGTAAGTTCATTCGCGGCAAATAAGGTGTAAAATTATGGCAAAAACACAAAGTATTACATTAAGCCAGCTTCGTGTCGGCATTTTTGTACTTGTCGGGCTTTTGATTCTTGGATTTTTGATTTTGAATTCTACCGGCGATTTCAACCCTTTCGAGAAAAAACTGCGGCTCAAAGCGCGTTTTGCCCAGGCTGACGGTCTGCGCGAAGGCTCGGAAGTCCAACTCGCGGGCGTTCGGATCGGCAAGGTCGAATCCGTTTCCCTTTTGCCTCCCGATAGTCCCGAAGAGTCGAAAATCGAAGCCGTTCTGGCCGTTGACCGCGAACTCAACAGTCGCCCGATCACCGAACGAATCCGAACCGATTCGACTGCCCAACTCGTCGCCACTTCAATCCTTGCTAACGACAAAATGATTAATATCACACCCGGAACTTCAAAAGGTTCGGCCGTTGCGGAAAATCATATTCTCGATTCGACGCAAGCGATTTCCATTAATCAATTAACGCAAACCGGCAACGAACTTTTGCAGCAAATCAACAAAATTGCGACTCCGGCCAATGAAATTCTCAACAAAGCAAATCAAGGCGACGGCACACTCGGACAAATTATCAATAACGACCAGCTTTACCGCAGTCTTGATTCAACGGTGGGTGAAACAAAGCTAACGATGATGAAACTGCAAAATACGCTCGACCGGGTGAACAAAGGAAACGGCAGCGCGGGAAAATTAATCAACGATCCGGCACTTTACAACAGTTTGAATCAAACCGTTCAACAACTTGAAGCAATTTCAAAAGACATTCGTTCGGGGCGCGGAACGGCGGGAAAATTTGTAACCGATGATGCAGTTTACAATGAAACGCGCCAGGCAATTGCCGATTTGCGCGTGACGGCTTCTAAACTCAACGGCATTGCCGATGATTTTAAGGTCATTACAACCGATTTGAACGAAGGCAAAGGCACGGCGGGAAAATTCTTAAAGGACGATAAAATTTACGAAGAAGCGCGAACAACACTCGCCCGGTTCAGTTCAACTGCCGAAAAAATTGATACTTTGCTCGGCGACGCGCAAAATGGCAAAGGCACCATCGGCAAACTGTTGGTTGACGAAACGCTTTATAACAATCTCAACCAAACTTCGTCAAACATCAACCAGTTTTCGTCGGAAGCAACCAAATTACTTTATGATTTTCGGCAAAATCCAAAAAAATTCTTGACGATAAAATTTAAATTGTTCTAAATCTTTTCCTTAAATATAAGATTGCAAGCGGCGCAGAATTGATTCCCGTGATTCAACCCCGATGATTCGGTCTGCTTCGCGACCATTTTTCAAAATCAGCAGCGTCGGGATGCTTTGAACACCAAACTGCGATGCCGTAAATTTATTTTCATCAACATTAAGTTTTCCGACTAAAACTTTGCCCGCC
>JBDTZT010000234.1:0-6192 GCA_040005005.1 Actinomycetota bacterium | reverse complement strand
TTGCGGCTACAATTGGCTTGGCGCAAAACGACATCAAAAAAGTTCTCGCTTATTCGACCGTTTCGCAGCTCGGTTATATGTTTATGGCGTGCGGCGTCGGCGCATTTATCGCGGCGATTTTCCACGTCATGACGCACGCATTTTTTAAGGCCTTGCTTTTCCTCGGTTCGGGTTCGGTCATTCACGGAATGCATCACGAACAAGATATGCGGAAAATGGGCAACTTGCGAAAATATATGCCGATCACGTTTTTCACGATGATGGCGGGTTGGCTGGCGATTTGCGGAATTCCGATCTGGGCGGGCTTTTTCTCAAAGGATGAAATTCTCTACAAGACTTTTGCGGCGACGAATGTTCCCGCGCCTTATAATAAAATTTTGTGGTTTATCGGTTTATTAACGGCACTGCTGACCGCAGTTTATATGACGCGAATGATGTGGATGACGTTTTTCGGCGAATCGCGTTTTGATTATGTGATTCCCGAAGATTCCAATTCGCACGACGCCGCCAAAGCGGAAGAAAATGCGTTTGCGGAAGGTTTGGCGCACGATGCGGTAGCTTCGCACGATGAACCCGACGAACACGATGCGGTAACTTCGCCCGATGATGACGATGACGAAGAACATCATCATTTGCCGCACGATTTTCACCCGCACGAATCGCCGTGGACGATGACCGTTCCGCTGGTTGTTTTGGCGGTTCTTTCAACGGTTGGCGGTTTGGTTGGAATTCCCTACGCGGTTAGTTCAATTTTTGGCGGCGGCGACGTGAATGTTTTCGAGCGAACGCTTGAGCCGATCATTGCGAAAGTCGGCGTTAAATCTCAGGAAGCACCGAGTCATCTGCAAATTGTTGCAACCGAAAAGATCGAAAATGGAAAAGCTGTTCCGATCGAGCCAAAAACTGTCGAACACAGTGAAACGCATTCTGCCGCCGACCTTAGAGAAGAATTAATTTTGGCGTTCATTTCCGTGATCGTCGCGCTGCTCGGAATTACTATCGCGTGGCGAATCTTTAATAAAGACCCGCTCAAAAAGATGCCGCGGATTTTGGAGGATAAATGGCGCGTTGACGAGTTATACAACGGCTATATCGTTGACCCGCTGACTAACTTTTCGATCAAAGGTTTATGGCAGGGCTTTGATTTGGGCGTGATTGACAGCATCGTCAACGGCGCGGGTTATTTTGTTTCCGAACTCGGTAATGTCGTCCGCCGCGTGCAAGTCGGATTTGTCCGAAGCTATGCCGCATTTATTCTTTTCGGCGGATTGATCGTCATCGGATATTTTATTTATTACGGATATAAGTTGATTGGATAAGCAGTTTTGGGCTTTCGGTTTTGGCAAATACCAACGACCGAAAACCAAAGACCTATTTAACAAAATGGATTTTATAACAGAAAATCTTTTAACAATTCTAATATTGCTTCCCGTGCTCGGCGCGTTGGCAACGCTTGGACACGCGCTTTTTTGGAAGCAGGAAGACAATCTGAAATGGGTAACTTTAATTTTTACGGTTATCAATTTTCTGATTTCGCTCTTTTTATTCGGTTCGCAAACAGCTTCATCAAGCGGATTTTCTTTCGAGAAAAACATTCCATGGATAAGAGCGATAAACACGAGTTATCACGTCGGCGTTGACGGTCTGAGCATTTGGCTCGTGCTTTTGACAACATTCATGATGCCGATTGCCGTGATCTCGACATGGCACGCGGTCGAAAAAAGCCGGACGGCTTTTTTCGTTTTTCTGCTGCTTCTCGAAAGCGCGATGATCGGCGTTTTTGTGTCGCTCGATTTGCTCGTCTTTTATCTTTTCTTTGAAGCGTCTCTAGTTCCGATGTTTTTCCTGATCGGAATTTGGGGCGGCGAAAACCGGATTTATTCGGCGGTCAAATTTTTTATCTTCACCGCCTTTGGAAGTCTGCTGATGCTGGTGGCGATAATCGGTTTGTATTATCTTTATGCAACCGCGACCGGCGGCGCGGGAACATTCGATTTTGTCACGCTCCTCAGCGCGATGAAAGCCGGAAAACTGACGCTTGCCGCGCAAACAGGTTCGCTTTTGTTCTGGGCATTTGCGATTGCATTTGCGATCAAAGTTCCCCTTTTCCCATTTCATACTTGGCTGCCGGACGCACACACAGACGCGCCGACCGCCGGTTCAGTGATTTTGGCGGCAGTTCTTTTGAAAATGGGAACTTACGGCTTGATGCGTTTTAATTTCGCGCTGTTTCCCGATGCGTCGCGTAAGTTTGCGTGGATTTTTATCATCCTGGCGGTAATCGGCATCATTTACGGCGCACTTGTTGCAATGGTTCAGCCCGATGTGAAAAGATTGGTCGCGTATTCGTCGGTCGCGCATATGGGTTTTGTGATTTTGGGAATGTTTTCGTTCACCGAATACGGAATGCAGGGCGCGGTTTATCAAATGCTCAATCACGGCGTTTCGACCGGTGCGCTCTTTTTGCTGGTCGGATTTATTTACGAACGACGGCACACGCGGCAGATTACCGATTTTGGCGGAATTGCCAATGTAATGCCGATTTATGCGACGATTTTCGTCATTACCACGATGTCGTCAATCGGTTTGCCTTTCCTGAACGGTTTCGTCGGCGAATTTCTGATCATGCTCGGAATGTGGAAATCGCACGCGCTTGACGCAATTTATCTTTGGAATTGGAATTGGAATTATGTCGCAACGATGTTTGCCGGAACCGGCGTGATTTTCGCGGCGGTTTATATGCTCTGGATGGTTCAGCGCGTTTTCTTCGGCAAAGTGACGAATCCGAAAAACAAAACGCTGAAAGATTTAAGTTGGCGCGAGCTTGGTCTGATTGCGCCACTGCTGATTTTAATGGTTTATATGGGCGTTTTCCCGAAACCATTTTTAGATCGTTCAAGAGAATCGGTCGTCGCAATTCAAGAGCGGGTGATGGGACAAGCGGGCGGCACAATTGAAAAGGTTGAAAACAGTCCGGAATCCAAAGTTCAAAGTCCAAAGTCCGAACAATGATGAAAGCCGCAGCTTTAACAATTTTTCTGTTGTTTTCATTTGTTTGTTTCGCAAAGGCCCAAACAACAGATAACGCAACCGGTGTCAAAAGATTTCGGGAAATACGCGATAAATCGTTTCGCAACGCGAACGAAACGCCCTTACTAAACGAAGATTTTTTGAAATTCAAAGGTTTGGAGTATTTCGATACAGACGAAAAATTTGCGGTCAAAGCCAAACTTGAAAAAACATCCGACGCGCAAATTTTTATGATGCCGACATCAATCGGCACAACGCGCAAATATTTCAAATACGGCGTTTTGACATTTGAACTCGGCGGCAAAAGTTTTTCTTTGACGGCTTTTCAATCTGAAATTGAGGCAAAGAAAACCGACCATCAAGGCACACTTTTCGTGCCGTTCCGGGATTTGACAAACGGCACGGAAACCTACGGCGCGGGCAGATATTTGAACATAAAAATCCCCTCGGAGGGCGTTGTGTTTTTGGATTTTAATTTTGCCTACAATCCAAGTTGCGCTTACGGAAGCGAAAGTTTCAGTTGCCCGATTCCGCCGAAGGAAAATTTTTTACAAACTGAGATAAAGGCGGGCGAAAAGACTTTTCCGTATTCCGCCAAAAAGCAATAAAGCGTTTTTAACAGTAAAATGAACACAATATTTTTACAAACATTAACTAATCCGGACGTCAATCTTCGGGCGATCTTGCCCGAAACGATCGTTGCCATCACGGGCATTCTCGTGATGCTTTACGATAGTTTCGTTCCCCGGCAGCGCGGCGTCACGACGGCAATTTCCCTCATTGGTTTGGCGATTTCCGCCGCTTTCCTGATTTCGATGTGGCCGAATGCGCCCGTAACGTCGTGGAATGGGATGATTACGAACGACAATCTGCGGATGAGTTTTTCGATTGTCGCGCTTTTGACGACCGCCGTCACAATTCTGATTTCTTCGGTTTGGGTCGAACGAGAAAATGTGCCGGAGGGCGAATATCACGCACTGCTGCTTTTTGCGACGTTTGGAATGATGTTTATGGCTTCGGGAAGCGATCTGGTGATTATGTTTCTCGGGCTCGAAACGCTTTCGATTGCGACTTACGTGATGGCTGGCCTCAGAAAATCAGACCTGAAATCGAACGAATCGGCGATGAAATATTTTATTCTCGGTTCGTTTGCGTCCGCGTTTTTGCTTTACGGAATGGCTTTGATTTATGGTGCGACCGGTTCGACAAACATCGTCCAAATTGCCGCCATGACTGGCAAAGCCAACTTCCCCGCGCTTTTACTTATCGGCGGCGCGATGCTGATTATCGGTTTCGGTTTCAAAGTGGCGATGGTTCCCTTTCACATCTGGACACCCGACGTTTATGAAGGTGCGCCGACACCGGTCACGGCATTTTTGGCAGTCGGTTCAAAATCGGCGGCGTTTGCTTCGTTTATTCGCGTTTTCGTACTCGGTTTTCCGTTAATTGCGGGCGTTCAGGCTTCGGTTTACCTGCATGACGCGTGGATTACAGCGTTGGCGGTGATGGGAATGCTGACGATGATTGTCGGCAACGTCGCGGCGATTGCGCAGAATAACGTCAAACGAATGCTGGCTTATTCCTCGATTGCTCACGCCGGTTACGCGCTGGTCGGATTTATCGGCGCGGGCGTTGCCAAAACGCCTGAAGCGCGTGATGCGGCAATCGCGTCGGTCGCATTTTATATGCTGACTTATGCCGTCACAAATCTCGGCGCGTTTGCGATTGTGACGCTAATTGGACAGAAAAACGACCGCCGCACCGAATTTGACGATTACAACGGCATCGGTTTCAAATCACCGGTTCTGGCGTTTTCACTTTCGCTCTTTATGCTTTCGCTTTTCGGACTGCCTTTAACGGCGGGCTTTATCGGCAAGGTTTTGATTTTCCGCCCGGCACTTGAAGCAAACACTCCGCTTTTGACGGTTCTCGTTGTCGTCGCGGTCGTCAATACGGCGATTTCGGCTTATTATTATCTGCGCCTGATTGTCGTGATGTTTTTCCGCGAACGAACAACCGATTGGCTCGCACCGAAAATTCCGTTTAGCCTGGCGGCAGTTCTTTTGCTGACAATTTTCGGGGTGCTTTATTTCGGAATTTTCAGCGACGGCGTGATTGAAAAATTCTCGAAAACAACCCTGCCCGTTCAAGCCGCGCAGGTTAAATAGATTTTACCCGCGAAAGACCCGAATTAAACGAGAGAAAATAAATAAATTCATTCGTTTAATTCGGGGGTTTCGTGGGTAAAATAATTTTTAGTTATGAAATTCGTTGATGTTGAAAATTGGAACAGAAAAGAAATCTACGAATATTTTAAAGACTTCAAAGACCCGTTTTTTAATCTCACAGCCAATTTGGATGTAACTGAAATTTATCGTTTTTGCAAAGAAAAAAAACTGTCATTCTCGCTCGCGAATCTTTTTTATTCGCTGCAAACTGCTAATGAAATCAGAGAATTTAAGATTCGTCTGAAAGATGAAAGATTGGTTGAGTTTGAAAAGATTCACGCCACGCTGACGATTTCGCAGCCGGACGAAACCTTTTCGCTTTGCTATTTTGAAATGCAGGAGAATGTCTTTGAATTTAACGAAGCGGGCAAAATTGCAGTTGAAAAATACACAAAATTTAAAACCTTTAATGTGATGCGCGACCGGGTTGATTTGATTTATAGTTCGGTCATTCCGTGGGCTTCGTTCACGAGTTTTAAACACGCGAGCCGGCTGGACAATAAATTTACGATTCCGCGAATGGTTTTCGGCAAGATGTTTGAAGATGCCGGAAGAAAAAAATTGCCGCATTCGGTTGAAGTTCATCACGCGATTGCCGATGGATTTCACGTCGGCAAATATTTCGTTTCTTTGCAGGAAAAACTCAACTTGGGATTTTAGATTTTAGATTTTGAATTTTGAATTTTGGATTTGCTCACGCATTTACGGATTTGAATTAATCCAAAGTGGCTTCGGAAAGCTAAACAGTTCAGACACCGAACCAATCCAAAATCCAAAATCCGCAATCCAAAATTGAGTTGTGTTAATCTGTTAGAGGCATTATGGAAACTGCGGCAGAGATTCGGGAAAAGCTGGTTGGTGAATGGATTCCCGCCGTTTACGGGGAAAAAGTGCGGACGCAAAGAACTCGCGCTTATCATCTCGACATTGCCAA
>JBDTZT010000233.1:0-6197 GCA_040005005.1 Actinomycetota bacterium | reverse complement strand
CCCGTTACAAGCACACTTTTGTTTGTCCAAAAACTCATTTGTATATCTCCTTAGATAAAAGATTTCTTCCTCTTTGCCGTTTTTAGATGCTTGGATTAGTTGGTTCCGTTATTAACGGCTTGATTGTAGAGGCCAACAGTTTGACGTGCAATCTCTTCCCACGCAAAATTTTTAACGGCATATTCTCGCAATTTTTGCGAATTAAACTTTCCCCGTTCCCCAATAACTTCGACAATTGCGTTTGCCAGGGCGGTGACATCTTCCGTCGGGACAAGCTGTCCGACTTGATTATTAACGACATCTTCAGGACCGCCGCATTTAGTCGCGACAACCGGAGTTCCGCAAGCCAGAGCTTCAATCAAAACCGCGCCAAAAGTTTCAATTCGGCTCGGAAGCACGAGCAACGCGCTCTCCCGCATATAACGGGCAACTTCCGGCGGCGTTTTAAGTCCGGCAAATTCAACATTTTCTGTTAACCCGAGTTTCTTCGCCATTTCGCGCAGCTCCATTTCCTGTGCTGTATAATTGCGGTTGATGCCGCCCCCGACAATGACTAGTTTTAACTCCGGTTTTTCTTTAACGACCTGACTCATCGCTTGCAAAAGAACGTCAATTCCTTTCACATGACGCGTCAAACCGACATAAAGAATTTGATTTGGGTTCATCCGCTCGCCATTCTTGAGCGGTGTAAAGACGTTGACATCAACTCCGTTAGGAATTACGCATAATTTTTTTGTGTCTCCGGTAAAATGAGCGATGGTTTGACGGGCAAAACTGCTGACCGCAATGTGAAAGGCACTTTGACTTGCCGCCCAGACTGCTTGACGGCGCACCTGCGGATATTTATCCATCCACGGAATCCACGAGGCATGTTCCGTAATGATGAACGGAACATTATACCGGGCGGCGAGTTTTGCCGCGACAACGCCATCCGGATAGCCGAAGTTGGCGTGAATAACATCAAACGGAAATTCTTCACGCAACTGGTCAACTTGTTGACGGATACTCCAATAATACGAACTGCCTTCAAAGTTATAAGTCGAATAGCCGGGACCGGTAAGATATCTGGGGTGAAAAATATCAACTCCCTGCTCGTTTCGTTTTTTTTCAATTGAGCGGTATTTCGTGAATTCGCGCATTCCGGGAACCGGCGGGCAATACGGTGTCGGCGCGATAACTTTAATGTCGCAGAGCTGCGAAACGTGGCGCACCAATCCTTCGACCCATAAACCTAAAATTGGCGTAATGCGATTCGGATAAGTTCGAGAAAGAACCAGAACTTTAGGTGAAGTTTTTGAACTCATCCAATTTTATCTATCGGCTATTCTTTGGCGTTTTTAGGAAAATGACCGCGTTATAAACCCAGCCGATCAACAAACCGCCCAGATAACCCGCGACAAACCCGTAAGCCGCGCCGATAAAACTGCCGATAAATGTAACCGAATAGCCGATAAAAAATTGGCTGAGCAGTCCCAGATGCGGACCGACGACATCGCCGCCTTTGAAAACCAGCCAGTTGGTCGCCGTAAAAATAAGCAATGCGCCGATAATACCGAAAACAAAACCCAGAATGTTGCCGTTTAAGCGCAAAACCGCTTTTTTTAAGATTTGTTCTTCAGCCTCAGCCCGCCTTGGATTTGTCATTTCTATTTGTTGCGGATATAAAGAATCTGCTTTATCTTGTGTTGTCATTAGTTTTTTTAAGCTATCCTTTTGGGAACCATCGGTTGTGTCGAAGCGACTAAAGAAATTTCATCGTCAATTTGTTCTTTCATCTCTTCGTGATATTCATTATCCACATTTACTTCCCAAACGTCATAGTTTGCACCCAAAATATTTTTGACCGACAACATTGCGGTCAACATCGAGTGGTCTTGATTATTATATTTGTGCATACCGTTTCGGCCAACCAAATATAAATTGCCAAGTCCGGTTAAAAACTCACGAATGGTGTTGACGGCTTCGACATAGACCGAATCATAAATCGGATAGGCTTTCGGCATTCTGACCACTGCTCCGTCTTCGACATCCTGCGGGTCAACTAATCCCAACATTCCTAACTCTTTAGTTGCCAGCGCAATCAAATCTTCATCCGTGGTGGTCCATAAACCGTCGCCTTCAAAACAAAAATATTCCAATCCCAGACAAGTTTTGTCCGGGTCGGGAACCATCTGCGGACTCCAATTTTTGAAATTTTGAATTCTGCCGACTTTGACCTCCGAATCGTGGATGTAAATCCAATTGTCCTTAAATAAATCGGCTTTGTTGATTATCAGAGAAACAGTCAAAAAATCTCGGTAACCAAGTTTATCGGCCGCCGCTTTGACTTCCGCCGGCGGTTCGGGCTTCATCTTTCGCACCAATTCCTGAACCGGCATACTACTGATAAAATCCGTTCCGGCAACTGTTTCCCGGCGCCCGTCAACTTCAATTTCGAGCGCCGTAACTTTGCCGTTCTGCCACAAAATTTCTTCAACGCTTGATTTCATTTTCAGTTCGCTTCCGCGTTTTTGGATACTCTCGGCAACCATTTCCCACATCTGTCCGGGACCTTTTTCGGGGTAATCAAAAGCATCAATCAAGGTTTTGATGATTTCGCCTTTGTCTTCGGTTTGCGTTGCGAGGAGCGCATTTTTGATGGTCGAAATCAAAGACAAGCCCTTGATACGCTGCGCCGCCCAGTCCGCTGAAATTTCATGGCAGGGAATTCCCCAAACTTTTTCCGTATAGGTTTTGAAAAAAGTATTGAAGAGCCGTTTGCCAAAGCGGTTGCATATCCAATCCTCAAAAGAAATTTCATTTTTGATTGGAAACATCTGGGCTTTGGCATAACTTCCCAACATCAAAAAGCTATTAAAAATTCCCAATCCCAAAAGTGCGTTGGTCGCCTTCAGCGGATAATAAAAAAACTTTTTGTTGTAGTAAATGCGCGAAAGCCGCGAGCGCCGCAAAAATTTTTCTTCGCCCAAAACTTCCCGCCACATTTCGTCAACGGCTTTGACTTTGGTAAAAAACCGGTGTCCGCCAATGTCAAAAAGGTAGCCTTTGTAGTTGACCGTCCGCGAGATACCACCGACGACCGTATCTTTTTCGAGAACGACCGATTCGACACCTTCTTTACAAAGCTGATAGGCGGCCGTTAATCCTGCGGGACCGCCGCCGATAATGACAACTTTTTTTTGTTTATTATCTTTCATAGGGGTAAAAAAAAATACAATTCAAGGATTATCAATATAATCATTAACGGCGGACATACTGCTTTTAATCTTTAATGTATGAAGATAAAGCCTCACGACAATATTTCGCAAAAGGGCAATCAGCCAGCCAAAAATAAAACCCGAAACAAAACCGTAAAATAATCCGATCAGGCTTCCGGCGAATGTTATTTCGTAACCGATAAAATACTGATTCAGGAGAACGAGATTTGGACCTATTTTGTCGCCGCCTTTAAAAATCAACAGATTCGTCGCGAGAAAAACAACCAGACCAAAAAGCGTTCCGAGTGAAATTCCCAATGCCAATCCATCTAATTTAGCAAGAGATTGAACGATCAATTTGTCCGTCTGGTCCAAATTAACATTGCCGTTTGTTTTGTTTGTTAATGGTTCCATAAATTTAAGTCTTCTTAAAATTTTTTGAGAGTTTTGTTTTAACAAAAGCGGTGTCGAGAAAATATTTATTATTGACGATTTTTGACAGCACCCGTACGGAAAATTCAATACAACTCTGAAGCATTTATAGTTTTAATTTTATCGGGTGTTTCAAAGTCGTTTGATTCAAGCACCGGCGATACCGCCCACTTCACCGGCGGCAGAATTGTCGCATAAACTTTTCCGGCGAACAGGTCGGTTTTGTCAGCGATGTCGAGCAATACTCTTTCCGATAGATATTTAACTTGTTTAGCATCATCGGTTTCTGCAAGTAGTTTGAGATAAAGCGTATAAACGCCCGGTTTTAACCAAAGCGGCGGCATTTCTGCTTTTATCCGATAAGTTCCGGTATTGAAATTAAGTCTGCCAATATCTTTCGTCCGAATGTAGTTATGAACCACTTGATTACATTCCGCATCCTCAATCAAACAGTGCATTACAACCCGGTTCAAATTGTTAGAAAGATTTAATTCGGACGTGATTTCAAAAGATTCATTATTATTAATTGTACAATGCTCTTCTCTGTTTTCGTTGATAAGTGTTTTCACGAAACCGGCAGTTTGATGACCATTTGAAGCTTCCGATTGAATATTTAGGACGTTTCGGCTATAGTGCTGAATTGCGGAAACGACCGAGCCGTGATAATCCACTTTACCGTTTTTGAGAACCAAAGCAGTTTGACAAAGTTCTTTAATCGCGCCCATATTGTGGCTCACAAATAAAATGGTTCGCCCCTGGGTGGCGACGTCTTCCATCTTGTTCAGACATTTTTTCTGGAAGGCCAGATCGCCGACCGCCAAAACTTCGTCAACCAACAGAATTTCCGGTTCAAGATGGGCGGCAACGGCAAAAGCCAGCCGCAAGTGCATACCGCTTGAATAGTGTTTGACCGGCGTATCAATGAATTTTTCAACTTCGGCAAAAGCGACGATTTCATCAAATTGTCGCTTGATGTCGGTTTTCTTCATTCCTAAAATCGCACCGCTCAAGTAAATATTTTCGCGTCCGGTTAATTCCATATGAAATCCCGTTCCGACTTCCAGTAAACTACCAACCCGCCCATAAATATCGGCTGTTCCGCTGGTCGGTTCAGTGATGCGCGAAAGAATTTTAAGCAAAGTGCTTTTTCCCGCGCCGTTATGCCCGATAATTCCAACCACCTCGCCTTGTTTGACCTCAAACGAAATGTCTTTTAAAGCCCAAAAAAAATTATCTGATTCATCTCGGTTTTTAAACGGTGCACGGATTTTAGAATGAACGGCTTTTGTAACGGAATCAACCAGCGTTTTGTAAGCCGGTTGGCTTTGTCCGATTTTATAGCGCTTTGCCAACGATTGAACCTTAATAGCTGTGTAAGTCAAATTTGCTCCTGATTGGATATGAGTTTTGTAGAGATTTAACTGTCGAAGTAGTGAAACTTACTGACAGTAAGATAGCCGTGAGTCAAGTATCTTGATCACGCCAACCCTTAACGGGAAGTCTCGCTGAGACAATATAAATTGTGTGCGTAATAAAATTTACGCGGTACCTGTCAACCGCCGGTGAATAGTTTTTTTTGCCGGAATTTAATCAATTGCTCATAAACGGCTAACTAACATTGAAAACTCATTTTTTCTAAAAATATAACTAAACTTTAATGATTGGACCGGCACTTTCACATCGGATTAAGCTACAATTTTCGATAGGCTATTCAGACTATTCTCCAAACTCTTTTGAATATCTGTTTGTTTGAGTAAAAGTTATTACTGAAATTCTTTATTTATTACTATTTTATTTTATTCGGGCGACGGTCGAATTTGCGATTTGCAAAGCAGAGGATTGTAAAATATCAGTCGGTATATGAAAAATAACGATTCAAATCATATTCGATCATTTAAAAACGCCGCCGATAATCGCAAAAATTATGGCGAAATAAATAAAAACGTGATAACTTTCTACGAAACAAGTGGTTGGATATTTGATAGTTGATTTAAGCAGTTACTTGGCACAAATGGATAATACCGAATCTTATGTAGAAGTAGTGTTATAGATTTCGGGTGGAGTCTGTTTATGAGGCAAATAAAGATGGTCACATCGCCAAGAATTTAAATGCTTTTTTTGTTACTTTACGAATATTTCTTGAAATGTTTTCGCGCATCGTCAATGTAAACCGGAAGGACAGCTTTATTATATTCTTATCCGACCGGCACCGCGAACGGAAATTTTCAGACAAAATCGGCTGATTTTCCGTCAAATATAGAAAAGTTATAAATTTTGTCGAATTTCTCACGCAGAAATAAAGGTTGGTTTAAATAAGTCGGCAAATTTACCGATTAAAAAAGTCAATCATTTTTATTAATAATTTAATTTGGAAACCGAAACTATGACCTCCGAAAATATTCTCGTAGTTGCTAATGAAAAATTTGTTCGTCTAACTCTCACTAAGGCAACCCAAGATTGGGGATTTGCGACGATTGAAGCGGCCACCGTCAGCGAATCACTTAAACTTTTTGATTTACACCACCCGGTTGTTACGTTGCTGGAAATTAACTTGCCGGACGGTTCGGG
>JBDTZT010000232.1:0-6201 GCA_040005005.1 Actinomycetota bacterium | reverse complement strand
GGCGAGAGCTGGAGCTTGCACAATTACGCGGGTAAAACGGTCGTGCTGCTTTTTTATCCGGGCGATGATACGCCGGTTTGCACGGCGCAGCTTTGTTCGGTGCGTGATAATTGGTCGCAGTACCAGGAAACGGGCGCGGAAGTGGTCGGAATTTCGATGGATTCTGAAAAATCGCACAAATCGTTTGCCGATAAATATAATCTGACGCTTCGTTTGTTGTCGGATGAAAAAGGCGAGGCGACCGAAAAATACAGCGTCAAATCGTGGCTGCCCGGACGTTCGGCGCGGGCGGTCGTCGTGATTGATAAAAACGGCAATATCGCGTATCACAAAGTTCAATCTTTAAGTTTGTTTCGCCCGAAAGACGACGACGTTCTGGGCGCGATCCAGGCGGCGCAAACCAAAAATTAGTTTGCGTCAATGATTTACTACTTTATTTACTACCTTTGGTTTTTTAAGTTGCTTGATACTTTGGTCTAACTTTGCGTCCTTGCGCCTTTGCGCGCGAGTTTTAAAAGCATATTTCCCGCAAAGACGCTAAGATAAGACTTTAAGAAAACTAAGATTACAGGGTACCCCAAATTATAAAAAAAGGAGAATCAAAAATATGCCGTTTGTCGTTGATGTCAGTAAAGTTCAGTTGAATGTCGAAAATGCCTACGCAAATGCCAAGGGAAACACAGAATGTGTCGCTTTTATCCAGATGGCTCCGCTCGTTGGCGGCGGAACCGTGCCGCGCACGACCGATTGGCGTAAAGGAAATTATGTCAAGGATTTAAAAGCCGCGGAAATTGCCAAAGGCACGGTCATCGCCACGTTTGACGACAACGGTAATTATCCGACCGATATTCGTCACGCCGCCGTTTATATCAGCCATAATGACAGCGGAATTACGGTTTACGACCAGTGGAATTCGCAGAAAAAGGTTTTGCAGAGAGTTTTGGTTTACCGGGAAAGCAAAGTTCGTCAGGTTGATAACGGCAATTTTTTCTGGATTGTCGAAACGGCGGCAACCGTCAGCATGAGAATGACCGAACCGCAGCATTCTAAAATGTTTTGCAGTCCTAATGACGCGTCTCGATAATCGGGCGATTCGTCAAGTTAAAGGAAATTATGACAACCGAATTACACAGATTTCACGGATAAAGAATGAAAAATCTGTGAAATTTGTGTAATCTGTTGTTATATATTTCAAGGAGACTTTTATAAAATGGGTTTATTTTCGAGTGATGGTTTTAAGTGCGGGCGTTGCGGACGCAAAGGCGAACAGATGGCGTTTGCACCTTTTCCGAATGAATTGGGACAGCGCGTTTACGACGAAATCTGCCAAACCTGCTGGAAGGAATGGCTGCAAAAGCAAAATCAGCTGATCAATCATTTCGGTCTCGACGTTTCAAGTCCCGATTCGCACGATTTTTTGTTTGATAACTTAAAGATTTTTCTTTTTGACGAAGGCGTTGAGCTAACGCAGATTGACACGACGAAGGAAGGTTCGGTCGAATGGTAAGTTCGCGTTAAATTTTACGATTTTCAAGCAAGAGTTGCGCCCGCTGCGCGGCTCTTTTTGTTCGGGAATAAAAGCAGGCTGAAACCGTATCTTACAATGAAGCGAAAGCATAATCAGACCTGAATGTTGAGTTGAAAGTTAGAAAGAAAATTAGACGCGGATGAACGCGGATTTGACGGATTTTCGCTGATATTCTAAAAATATTTATCAAAGCGTAATAATTCACTAAAAATAATCAGTGAATATCCGCTTCATCCGCGTCTAATGTCTAATTCGACTTCACTCCAATAATTAGGTTAATCATAGGGAAAGTCTATTTTTTAGAGGAATTATAATGCAGCGAATTTTTTACGGTTTAATAATTTTATTTTTGACGGTAACTCTGATGAATAGTGTAAAGGCACAGGCAAAAGTTCGGGCACCGGAACTGACCGGCGCGAAAAGCTGGCTGAACACTGACAAACCGCTGTCAATCGCGGGTTTGAAAGGAAAAGTCGTCTTGCTCGATTTCTGGACTTACGGTTGTATCAACTGCATTCACATTATTCCCGACCTCAAAAAACTCGAAGCAAAATATCCTAATAATCTGGTTGTGATCGGCGTTCATTCGGCGAAATTTACCAATGAAGGCAATACGGAAAATATCCGCAACATTATCTTGCGCTACGGTCTTGAGCATCCGATTGCCAACGACGCGGATTTTAAGATCTGGAATCAATACGCGGTCAATGCCTGGCCGACACAAATTGTTATTGACCCGAACGGGTATATCATCGGTCAAGCCTCGGGCGAGGGTTACGCGGAAGCGATTGATAAACTAATTGCGGCAACGGTCGAAGATTTCCGCAAAAAAGGACAACTCGACGAAAAACCATTGAAGTTCGCGCTCGAACGCGCCAAAGTCGGCGATTTGCCGCTCGCTTTTCCGGGCAAGGTTTTGGCTGATTCCGCCTCAAAACGCCTTTTTATTTCCGATTCAAACCATAACCGCATCGTCGTCACGGATTTAAGCGGCAAATTTATCGAAACCATCGGCAACGGTCAAGCCTCATGGGCGGACGGCGATTTTTCGGCGGCAAGTTTTGATCGTCCGCAAGGTCTGGCACTGAGCGGCACGAATCTATATGTTGCCGACACGGAAAATCAACGGATTCGACTGGTTGATTTGAAAACGCGCAAAGTTTCAACTATCGGCGGCACCGGCAAACTCGAAGATTTTACGGGCGACGGCGGCGCGGCTTTAAAGGTCGGGCTTCGTTCGCCTTGGGATTTAACGCTCGTCGGCAAAAATCTTTTTATTGCGATGGCCGGTTCACATCAGATTTGGCGGATGGATTTGGAAAAAAATACGCTTGAACCTTACGCCGGAACCCGTGCCGAAGCGCGTTTTGACGGCAAACGCGAAAATTCGGCGTTTGCCCAGCCTTCGGGAATTACGTCCGACGGCAAAGATCTTTTCGTCGCCGACAGCGAATCGAATATTATTCGCGAAATTGATTTGCAAAAAGAAACGGTTGAAACGCTTGTCGGCGGTGATCTATACGTTTTCGGCGACGCGGACGGCGAAGGCGATGAGGTCCGCCTTCAGCATCCGTTGGGCGTCACGCTTTATGACGGAAAGATTTTGATTGCCGATACTTACAACCACAAGATAAAAATCCTCGACGCTGAAAACCGGACGGTCAAAACTTTTCTCGGGACGGGAAAATCGGGGCAGACGGACGGCAAAACACCGACGTTTTACGAACCCGCCGGATTGTCTATCGCCGACGGGAAACTTTATATTGCCGATACGAATAATCACGCGATTCGCGTCGTTGATTTGCCGACCAAGACGGTTTCGACGCTGAAAATCGAAGGTTTAACGCCGCCCGTCGAATTAAACGGCGGCACGACGGACTTTTCGCCGAATCTCAAGGAAAATAAATCCGAGATCAGGGAAATTTCGGCAAACGCGCCGAATTCGCTTCTTTTTCAAATCAAATTGCCCGACGGCTTTCATCTTAATCCGAACGCGCCGAATCGTTATGAAATCTCGGCAGGCGACGCGAAAAACGTGAAAATAACTAAGGCTTCGCAAAAATTTTCCCAGCTTCCGCTGAGTGTTCCGTTTCAAACTCTGCAATCAGGCGAGACGAATTTAAATGTCAAATTGACGCTTTATTATTGCCGCGAAGACAATACGGGCGCGTGTTTGATAAAAACTCTCGCGTGGCAGATTCCGCTCAAAATTTCGGCGGAGAAAAAGGATTTGAGCCGCATCGAACTTCAGGAAACTTTAGTCGAAAAATAAATCTTTCGAAAACTAAGGAGATGGGACGCGGATTTTCGCGGGATCAATGCGGATTATAAAAAAAATCCGTGAGAATCCGCCAAATCAGCCAAAATCGGCGTTTCATTTCGCAGCTTTTCTTTCAATTTTTACCTTTTAAAAGTGTCTTAAAAATTAACTACCCAAACAGGTGGTGCTATCGGCAATCGAAAAAGTTAATTTATAGATGGAATAAAAATCCGCCTTTATAAAATTTGCAACGACAGAAGATTTACCGAATTATTATGTTTTCATCTATTGAGAATTTAACGACTATTGTTTCAGCTGCGCCGCTTTCTTTTTTCAGCAAAAACGAAACGACCGATTTGAATCTGTATTTTCATCTCGTCCTGAAAGTTGACGGTGAAATTCCGGGCGGCGAACTGGAATTGAGTTTGAAAAAATACATCACCGGATTTGTCCGCGCCATCGGCGGAAACATCAAAGCCGTCAGTTTTGTGCAAGACCGGGTTCATTTGCTCGTCGGTTTGTCGCAATTTTACGCTCCCGGAAATTTTGTCAGAGAACTCAAATTGATTTCGGCGACTTACGCACAGCGCAAACTCGGGCTGAAAAATTTTGTCTGGCAGGAAAGATACGAGGCATTTACCGTCAGTCTTTCGCAAATCGAGCGCGTTTGCAGTTATATTCGCCGCCAAAAATCGCTCGACGAGCAGGAAAGTTATGCGTCAAGCTGGCAGCGTATCGCATCGCGCGAACTTTACTGAATTGGAAATCAAATTAAAGTAAAAATGAAGGAGCGATCATTACGCATTTCCGATGATCTTGGCGGAATTTCTGACGGAATGATTAAAAGAATTTTTTACCCTGGCGACCATTTGTAAATTGTTTGCATCGTTTCGCCGCATTTAAAAAGTTTCAAGTTTATTAAAATCTGTGTCAAAAGTATCTTCAATTTCCAGAGTTTTTGAGATTCTATCAAGATTCAAACTTCGCGCCGAAGCATTAAAAATCTCGCGGTAAGTTTTACCTTTTTCGTAAAGTTCATCGTGCGTTCCGCTTTCGACCACACGCCCTTCCTTCAACACGAAAATAACGTCCGAATCAATAATTTGCGAAATGCTGTGCGAGATTATCACGACCGTGCGTTTTTCTTTGATCGCGTCCAGACTGTTTTTGATTTGTTCGGTGGCAATTGCATCGAGACTCGCCGTCGGTTCATCGAGAAAGATAATCGGCGGGTCTTTCAAAAATAAACGGGCAATCGCAATGCGCTGCTGCTGTCCGCCGGAAAGCTGTTGGGCATCCGTTTGATATTTATCCGGCAATTGTTCGATTTGGTCGTGCAAATAAGCTTTTTTGGCGGCTTCCTGAACTTCTTCAAAACTCGCGTTCATTGAACCATATCGAATATTTTCTTCGATCGAGCCTCTGAAAATATGATTTTTCTGCAAAACCAGACCGATTTTACGGCGCAAAAGATGCGTGTCGTAATCCAGTAGATTTTCGCCGTCGAGCAAGATTTCGCCGCTGGTCGGTGCGTAGAATTTGCATAAAAGATTCAAAAGCGTTGATTTTCCCGCGCCCGAAAGCCCGACGAAAGCGACGGATTTGCCCGCCGGAATTTTCATATTTACGTCAAAAAGTGCCTTTGTTCCGTTTGGATATGTAAAATTTACATTTTTTAATTCAAATTCGCCTCTGAGATTTTCCGTCGTCAGGGTGCCGCTTTCCTCAATCGCAAAATCAGCGTCGAGAACTTCAAAAAATCCTTCCGCGTAGGTCAATGCTTCGTTGATTTCGTCATAAATGCGGTGAAGCTGGCGAATCGGCGCGGAGACATTATTGAAAAGCAAAATATGAAACATAATTGCGCCGATCGTCATTTGCCCGTCGAGAACCAGATAAGCCGTTAAAATAATTATCAAAACTACGCCGACCTGTTCGATAAAAGTTTTCAGCGCGTCGAAAGTGTAGTTCGTTTTGCGCTGTTTGAGTTGGGCATTGATGAGATTTTGCTGTAATTGATACTGTTTTTCGCGCTCGGTTTCTTCGCGGACAAAGGATTTTATAACGATGATTGATTCGATGATGTTAAATAAACCGTTGGTTTTCGTTTCGCGCAGACTGCGCAGACCGCGCCGCACACCTTTGAGCAATCCGGCTTGCCGCCAGCTCAGCAAAAAATAAATCGGCATTATGATGGACGCGACCAGACCGACGTAAAAATTGGCGTTGAACATCAAAATCAAAGCTAAAATCGCATTGGCAAAAAGCGGCAAAAGGTCAATAAAAATGTTTTGGATAAATTTCGTCAGGCTTTCCGCGCCGCGATCAATCCTGGTTTGCAGTTTGCCCGTCGCGTTTTCATCATCGGCGAAATAGGCATATTTGTAAGTGAGGATTTTTTCGATGGCGTATT
>JBDTZT010000231.1:0-6204 GCA_040005005.1 Actinomycetota bacterium | reverse complement strand
AGCGGTTTAGCCGAACTCGGAATCTTGGGAATGATTATTCCCGAAGATTACGGCGGCGCAGGTTTTGATACGGTTTCCTACGCCGTCGCGCTCGAAGAAATTGCCCGCGCCGACGCTTCAGTAGCCGTCATCGTATCAGTCACAAATTCGGTATGCTGTTATCCGATTTTGAGTTACGGGACGGAAGAACAAAAGCAAAAATTTCTTGTGCCGCTGGCGAAAGGCGAAAAGCTCGGCGCGTTTTGTTTGACCGAACCGCAGGCGGGAAGCGATGCGGCGAATCTCAAAACTCGCGCCGCCCGGGACGGCGATAATTATATTATCAACGGCACCAAATCGTGGGTGACAAACGGCGGCTATTCAGACACGCATATCGTGATGGCAGTGACGGGCGAAAATAACGGTCGAAAAGAAGTGACGGCATTTATCGTCGAAAAGGAAACGGAAGGTTTAGCGGTTTCATCAATCGAACATAAAATGGGTCAACGCGCTTCGCAGACGACCGAACTCAGTTTTACCGATGCCAAAGTTCCAAAAGCTAATATTTTGGGTAAAATCGGCGAAGGTTTAAGAGTCGCGTTCAGCAGTCTTGATAACGGCCGCATCGGAATCGCCTCGCTTTCGGTCGGTATCGCGCAAGCCGCGCTCGAAGAAGCGACAAATTATGCCAAAGAGCGCATCGCCTTCGGACGCCCGATTTCGGAACATCAGGCAATTCAATTCAAACTTGCGGATATGGCGACCCAAACCGAAGCTGCCCGCTTGCTGACACTTCGCGCCGCCGCGATGAAAGACGCAAATCATAAACAAATCGGCGTGTATTCCGCTCAAGCCAAACTTTTTGCGTCGGAAACCGCGAACCGGGTCTGCGCCGAAGCGATTCAAATCCACGGCGGCAACGGTTATTCGCGCCATTACAACGTGGAAAAATACTATCGCGACGCACGAATCACGACCATTTACGAAGGCACCAGCGAGATGCAGAGAATTATCATTTCACGCGGAATTTTAAAAGACTGATACTTTTCGCCCGTTTATACCGCGTTATAATTTAGAGAAGATTTTCTCTTTGGAGCAAAAGTATGAACTTAAATTTACGCGCAGGTAATCGCGAAGATGCCGAAATCACTGGACAAATTTGTTACAAAGCCTTTCGGTCAATTTCTGAAAAGCATAACTTTCCGCCGGATATGCCGAGTCCCGAAATTGCAATTGGGTTGACCTCAATGCTTTTAAGCCGCGCCGATGTTTATTCGGTCGTCGCCGAACAAAACGGCGAAATAATCGGCAGCAATTTTCTCTGGGAAGGAAATCATGTTTCGGGGGTCTGACCGATCACTGTCAATCCAAACGTCCAGAATTCGTCAGTCGGCCGAAAACTGATGGAAGATGTTATTCGCCGTTCCGATGAAAAAGGATTTTTGTCCGTCAGGCTGATTCAGGCGGCTTATCACAATCGCTCGCTCGCGCTTTAAACAAAACTCGGTTTCAATCCGGTCGAACCGCTTTCAGCGATTAACGGCACACCATTAAATAACAAAATCGAAGGCATTGATGTTCGCCCGGCGACTGAAAACGATGTTATTGAATGCAATAATTTGATTTTTCGGATTCACGGTCACACGCGCTATCAAGATTTGCTCGACGGAATCGGACAAGCAATGGCATTCGTCGCGATTCGCGGCGGCAAAATCACCGGCTATACGACCGGTCTAAGCTATTTCGGACACACGATCGGTGAAACGAACGAAGACATAAAAGCTCTCATCGGTGCATCGGAAACTTTTCCCGGAGTCGGCTTTCTGTTACCGACACGCAACGCCGAAATTCTTCGCTGGTGTCTCGAAAACGGCTTAAAGATCGTTCAACCGATGACCTTGATGAGCAGAGGTTTATATCAGGAACCGCGCGGCGCATTTATTCCTTCAATACTTTTTTAAGCAGGAAAGCCTTCACGAAATTAAACGCATGATCTGAAAAGAATCGCTTTATTTCGTGAAGGCTTTTTTCGCATTTTCAATACGAAAAAAAAGAGATTGTCAATAAATCAATAAAAGCGTAAAATCGGCGGTATCAAATTCTTTAACTACTTAAACTAAATGAAGAAAAAAATGCCTCGGAAACTTATCAAACCCGCAATGTTGATAATGATTTTGCTGTTTGTTTGGCCCTTGACAGCACAACAAAAGCAAACCGATTACAAACTTCAAAAAAGAATTGCGCTCGTGATCGGCAACAGTAATTATGAAAAATTTGATTCCCTAAAAAATCCCGCTAATGATGCCGCCGATGTCGCCGATGCTTTACGACATTTGGGCTTTAAGGTTTATTTCGGCACGAATCAAACCTTTCGTGAAATGGAAGCTTTGATCGTCGATTTCGGAGCGGAACTGGCACAAACAAAAGGCGTTGGTTTGTTCTATTATACGGGACATGGTTTTAATATCGACAACCAAAATTTCATGCTTCCGGTTGATACGCGTATTTTGCGGGAAGCCGAAAGCGTGCGCGAAGGTGTTTCGCTCAATCTGGTTCTTTCAAAAATGAAATCAGCACAAAACGGCACGAATTTCGTTTTTCTCGATTCGGTCGGCATAAATCAATTTGTTCAGACTTGGCGGACGGAAAAGGAAAATATTATTCCGGTCGGTTTTAAGGAAGTTCTGCCTGCTGCCGGTCGAACCGTTATTTATTCAAATCAGCCCGAAAACAATGCCGCCGAAAGATCCGGACTCAATGGATTTTTTGCCGCTTCGTTTCTTAAACAGATCAAAGAGCCGAACCGCGATTTCGCGCAGTTTATGAATGCCGTCGCCGACAATCTCGCGGAAAGAACATTTGATCAGCAAAAGCCTCTGATCATCGGCAATATTCCGAAAAATTTTTATTTTGTCGATGAGCTCCACAAGCCGCCGACGCGTGAAAAAAAGTCGCTTGCGGAATATTTTGATATGTTCAAGTTAGTGCGAAAATTTGACTGCGGTGATCGCGATGTCGCACGTTCGGTTGCGAAAGAAATAATGGAAAATTATGAAAATGATGAAATCAATGCGGACGTCATCGCTTTTGTTAAAAAGAACCAGCAAATAATCGAAAAAGAAGACCGGAAATGTGACCGCGATAAACGCTACGAGAATAGTTATTCGGCAGAAAACTGGGGAAAGTTTTTTGAATTCAGCAAAGAAATAATCGCCCATGAAGGCGAAAATACGCGCGCCCTTGATGTAATGCTGACATTGGTCGCGGTCGGTTACAACATTTCCTCGAAGGAAATTAACAATAATTTCAATACCGATACAATCTTTTATGCGAAAAAGTCCATTGAGATGTTTGAAAAAGGTGTTCAGACTTATGATTACGGTGTCTATGATAATTTCAAAACCGGTTTTGAATCCGAGAATGCGATCGATTGGTGCAATTATATTATCGGATTTATCAATTATCATTACCTTGATCGCCGCGATGAAGGTGTTGACTATCTTTATAAATCATTTAAGTTCACCAATGTTTTTAAATCCGATTGGACGGTTTATCAAACCATCGGCAACTATTATTTCGATATTGCGATGAGTTTGTATGAAACCTACAAGGAAAAGCGGAAAGCCAACATTTATAAAGATAATGACCAAACCCGCGCGATTTTGATGCTCGCCCTCGGCTATGCCGACCGCGCCATCGACGCTTACGGCAGAGCCCGGAAGATATTTAAGGAGAAGAAAATAACCAACCCGGATGAAAAAGTCGTTTTCGATGAAAACCTTAACGATATTTATATCTTTCGCTTCAATTTCGTGCCAAAAATGCCGACCTGGGGAATGGACGAATATGTCGAGTTATTAAACAAGAAATCAATGCCGAATCCGACAACAAAGGTTGAACCGATTCCGTTATAAAAATGCAGAAACCCGCATGATTAGTAAGGATATAGTTAGAAATATGCATTTAGACGGATATTTGCAAGAATTTTGTAGATTTGTAGTTCGGTAATTGTTTAGAATAAATACACAACATTTCGGAGATCAACTTATGAAAAAGCACGGATTAAGAATTGCGCTCTTTATTTTGAGTTTTACAATTGGAATCGGTTTTGTCTGGTTATTAAATTTATCCAATAACACGCGACCGCTGGGCGTAGTAACTTTTGATGACGCAATTATAGAAAATGATTCAATCCCTGTAAAAACACGAAACGGAGATATTGAAATAAAGTTTAGGGAATTTGTTAAAACAAAAGATGGACTTTATGCAGATGTTGAGGTTTTAAATCCCGAAACTGAATCGGTCTATTTTTATGATGTTTTATCAAATAATGATGACACACTAACTCTTTTTGAACCAAGCGTAAAGATAGATGGAAAGGAAGCAGAAATGATGACTTGCAGCTTTGGCAAAACATATGTTGAAAAGAAATTAGGTTATTCAAGGACGTTTAGAATTTATTTGAATGTAATCATTTCCTATTGGGAAAAAGGGAAAAGTTTTCAAATCGGGTTACATTTTAAGAAATCAACCGACAAATTATATAACCTTTACTGGAGCGAGAATCTGCCGATTACCGATTTAATGGCAAAACAATTATTGAAGGAACAAAATAGAAAATATTAAGTCTTTAAGGAAGAATAAACAAAAATATAATAATTTCACTTTTTTGATTGCAAACTAATAGAAAAATTTATATATTTTCTCAGACATACAAAAAATCGAGTTGGCAAAAGGTGCAACTCGGAACGTCTAAATTTCCTGAGAGCTTTACAAATTTAAAACAAACAAGGAGAAACTTTAAGTGAAAAAGAAACTTATAATTTTAACGATGATACTGCTGACGATGGTTGTTATGTATTTCCCGGCATCAGCAAAAACATCAAATGAAGGCAATCGTCCGAGTGTGGCTGAAAACTTCAAGGTTAATGTAACGCCGCAGCGTTACGTGCGCTATCGCGGCCGAATTTACCGCATCAGATACCGAAGATATCGTCGGGTGCGCCGTGTCAGATATTATCGCCGCTATCGCCGTTATCGCCGCTATTAAACTGAATTTTCAATTCATATTATCAGGGTATAAAACACGAATTACGAAATGTTATATTTTAACTTTTCATAATTCGTGTTTTTTTATTGCCGGTTTTGTTTAATAAGCCTTGGCAAAAATTACGCGTTTGGCCGATTCTTTGCCCGAATAGACGCACGTTCCGGCTTGTTCGATTGAGTTGAACGGGATACAGCGTATCGTCGCTTTGGTTTCGTTTTTGATGGCTTCCTCGGTTTCGGCCGTTCCGTCCCAATGCGCCATCACAAAACCGCCTTTTTCAATTTGCGCTTTGAATTCGTCCCAAGTATCAACGACGAAAGTGTTTTCCTCGCGGAATTGCAAGGCTTTTTCATAGATGCTCGTTTGAATTTCGTCGAGCAGATTCGCAATATGATCAGCGATGCCTTCGATGGAGCGCGATTCTTTGGTTAATGTATCGCGCCGCGCAACCTCGATCGTGCCGTTTTCCAAATCCCGCATTCCCAAACCTAACCGCACCGGTACGCCTTTGAGTTCGTATTCCGCAAACTTCCAACCCGAACGCTGTTTGTCGTCATCGTCGTATTTGACGGAAATACCTTTTGCTTTGAGTTCTTCAAAAAGAGGATTGACGGCCGCAGAAATCTTCGCTAAATCTTCGGGCGTTTTGTAGATCGGGACGATAACGACCTGAATCGGTGCCAGACGCGGCGGCAGAACCAAACCGTTATCGTCCGAATGCGCCATAATCAACGCGCCCATCAAGCGCGTCGAAACGCCCCACGAAGTCGCCCACGCAAATTCGAGCTGTCCTTCTTTATTGGTGAATTTGACATCGAAACTACGCGCAAAGTTTTGTCCCAGAAAGTGCGAAGTGCCCGATTGCAATGCTTTGCCGTCCTGCATCAAGGCTTCAATGCAATAGGTATCGACCGCGCCCGCAAATCTTTCGCCTGGAGTTTTCACGCCTTGAATAACGGGCATCGCCATCCATTCTTCGGCAAAGGTTGCGTAAACGCCGAGCATCTTGTGGGTTTCTTCCATCGCTTCCGCTTCGGTCGCGTGTGCCGTGTGTCCTTCCTGCCAGAGAAATTCGGCAGTCCGCAAAAAGATGCGTGTCCGCATTTCCCAACGCACGACATTTGCCCATTGATTTATCAGCAAAGGAAGATCGCGCCACGATTGAATCCAGCCTT
>JBDTZT010000230.1:0-6229 GCA_040005005.1 Actinomycetota bacterium | reverse complement strand
ATAAATAATGCACGTTTCGGTCGAACAGATTTTCGAGGCGCGGCTTGCCTCACAGCTCGGCGGATATTTGGCGGGCGTCAACAACAACGGCGCCCATTCCGCCAACGGCATTACGGCGATTTTTATCGCTTGCGGGCAGGACGTCGCCAATGTTGCCGAATCTTCGGCGGCGGCAGTTTACGCGGAAATTACCAAATCGGGCGATTATTATTTTTCGGTGACGATTCCGTCTTTGATCGTCGCCACTTACGGCGGCGGAACGGGACTTCCGACCCAGCGCGAATGTCTTGAATTATTGGATTGCTACGGCACAGATAAGGTCAAAAAATTCGCTGAAATCGTCGCGGCAACCGTTTTGTGCGGTGAATTATCTTTGGGAACTGCCGTGATTGCCGATGAATGGGTTTCGTCGCACGAGCAATTAGGGCGCAATCGTCCGTAAAAAGTCAGCGGAAAATTTCTTTTCTTAGCGACTTTGCGCCTTTGCGGGAAATATTTTTTCTTCCGCAAAGGCGTAAAGTTTATGAAAAGTAATTTCTTCTTAAATTTCTTCTTAAAGGAATTTGTCGAAACAACTAAAAATTATTCAGACATTTCGTTCATTGTTGCAGGCTGCAGATTCAGTTTGTTTTCGCCGCCGATGATGCTAACGGGCGAACTCCAGATAGCAAAACCGGTGCGCGTTTTCGTGATGCCGAAAAGGTAATAGCTGTCAGGTTTGACATCTTTCATTGCCGCTTTCCCGCTGCCGTCGGTCGTCGCGTTATATTTGATATGTTTTTTGATGGCATTTAGCGCGTCGCGTTGGAAATCGCTGTAACGGTCGGGATACAAAACTGCCATACCGAAACTGTTCGATAAACTTTGACCTTCAATCGGCGCAAGATTAGCATCGCTCAGAATCTCTTCCAAATCTTTATCCAAAAGATAAAATTTCTCGTTCTTGACCGACTGAATTGATCCGCTTTTGGTCGAAATTTTTGCATCAACCACAACCAAACCTTTATCAACAGGAACGCTCGGAACACTGGTTTGCGACGCCGGCGGAACGCTCTGCGGAACAGTCGTCGTTGACGGCGGATTGACCGTTGTTGAACTCGACGGAATTTGAATCTGATTCGGCGGATTTTCGGTACGCGTCATTTCTTTCGATTCCGTTGATTTGCGTTGTTGTGCCGAAAGATTGACATTGACGGTGCGCGTATTGGCATCATCGTTATTTCGGGTGATCGCAATCAGCAGAAAAATTACGACGATTCCGAGAATGGCAATCGGCGCGAGTATCCATTTTGGAAAACCTTCTTCACGCGGCGCAGTAACAAGCACTTTTCGCTGAATGGTTGGCGTTGGCGTGTTTAGCGGACGACCGCAATTCGGACATGCTACTGCTTCGAATGAAACTTCGTGTCCACACTCCGGACAATTTATTAAAGACATTTGGATTACCTCTCAATTATTAAGATCGTATTAAAAACGGACATTCTCATCCGAATAAATTATTGAGTAGCAATGATTGTGCCGAGATAGTTTAATGTCCAAAATATGAAGGAGTTACCGATCATTAGATTTAAAATAAAAGAAGGCGATTTTTAAAATTGCCTTTCTGAAGATTGGAGATGGTGAGCGGATTTAAACCCGCGACCTGATCATTACGTATTTTATTTTTCTCCCACATTTTTGTTGAGACGGGAAAAAGAAAACGATTACCGCAAACCTCTAAATAAAACCGCATCGTGAAGCCACTTGCCTTGCCTACTTTCTTCGACGAAACTATCCGCCCAGATTTTATCCATCAATTCATCTTTTCGAGCAGTCGCCCGTGATTTGCGACAAAGACGGCAAGCAGTTCAAAACCTTTCGGCGTAAGTTCCACCGGCTGGACACCGCGCACTAAAATCTTTTCTTTAGTATCGAGTCGAAATTCTTCGAATTCATATAAATGTTTGACTGATAAAGACATAACGCCTCTAGGAAATATCTAATGTAATTCTCATTTATTTCTCAAGATTTTTGATCCTAACTCTTTGTATGGTGAAAGACAACGACATTTTACCCGAACATTAGTAATGAGTTTCTAAATTGGAAACATAAATATAGATGATAAAAAAGGAGAGCAATTATATGTTAGATACAATCGAAGTAAACAATTCAATTCAACCTAAAAATAAACTGCCGCAATACGATTATCGTGAGAACATCGTCGCGGCGCAACGCGTCAATTGGCGTATTGACGACATCATCGGTGGTGATAAACAGCTTGATTTTACAAAGCCGTTTATGCCCGAATCGCTTGTTCGAATCGAGGACTTGTCTTTCTTAAACGCGGACGAAAAGCGGATTTTAAACCAAATCCGGGGACACACTTATTTGTCCATTTTCGGTCTGGTCGAAGAATTCATTTTGCCGTTCGTGCTTGATCACGTTCGCCCGTCGCTCGATAAGGACGATTATCGTGTGCGCGCTTTTCTGCAATTCGCCAGTGAAGAAGCCAAACACATTCAACTTTTCAAAACTTTCAAGGCGGGATTTCAAAGAACTTTCGCAACCGAATGCGCTGTTATCGGCCCGCCTTCAGAAGTGGCGAAAGCAGTTCTTTCGCATCAGCCATTGGCGGTCGCGCTCGTCATTCTGCAAATCGAATGGATGTCGCAGCGCCATTTTATAGACAGCATCAAGGACAATCAAGAACTCGACCCGCAATTCAAAAGTCTATTGAAACATCATTGGCTCGAAGAAGCGCAACACGCCAAACTCGATACGATGATGATCGAAGCACTTGCCAAAGAGATGATTGAAGCGGAAATCGAAACAGCGGTTGACGAATATCTGGAAATCGGCGATTTTCTCGATGAAGGATTAAAGCAGCAGACGATTTTCGATCTCGAAGCTTTTGAACGCGCGACCGGGCGGATGTTGACGGAGAATGAACGCGAAGAATTTATGGCGTTTCAGCACCAGTCGAATCGCTGGATTTATCTCGGAACGGGCATGACGCATCCGAAGTTTTTAGAAACACTGGAAATCTTAAGTCCGACCCAAAGAAATCGGATTGCGAATCTCGCGCCGGTTTTCTGTTAGGTCAAAGTTCAGCATTACAATTTTCAGGTCGGAACGCGGGCTTTCGCCCTCCGACCTGAAAATTGTAAAAAAGGAAACATTCATCATAGAAGAAAACTAAAACAGATATTGGAGATAAGATAGATGAAGAAAATAATGATTTTATCGTTGCTCTTAATCACATTTGTGGTTATTGACGGAGTTCAGGCAAAAGCCCAGACTTCAAAACGAATTCAGTTTACCAAAGGCAAAAGTTTCGCAATGGTTAAAGGAAACACTGGCAGTTACGGCGTGACCTACGTTGTCAGAGCAAAGGCGGGGCAAAAATTGGTTCTCAATCTCACGCCCGCTTCAAAAGTCGGGATTAAGGTTGGAACCGAAAGCACGGACGGAGAAATGGTTTTGCTGCGTGAAGAAAGCAGCGGAACTTACGAAATCGGATTGGAAGAAAGCGGAGATTATACGATTTTTATGGGCTCGACCGACAACAAACCGGTTTCGTTTACCCTAACCGTAGAAATTGCAAAAATGACTGATATTTAAGGCTCTTAAGCAAAGTATCCGCTCAATGAAAAATTATGAAAAACGTAAAAATAAATCAAATATGAAGGAGATAAAAATGGCAAAAAGAGACATTTTTATCTCTGACATTACAATCAGGGGCAGCTGAAAAAGTGCTGATTAGCTAAAGCAATACTAAATTTGCCGGCCAAGTTTCGGCAATTCAGGAAACTAGAGCAGATGAATTGCGAAGAATTGTGCGCGGGCGATGAAGTTCTTGAAAAAATAAACAAAATTTACACCGGTTTTAACTCCTTCTTCGGAGTTTCGGTGCAGTTTCAAACAAAAGCGAGGAAATAAAAATATGGACACAGCAAAATTACAAATAACACCGGAAATGGAAACATTAAAAACAAAATTGAAAGCAACCTGGATTTCAGGCGATTTCGGTAAGATCGCGGAAACCTTTACGGACGGAGCCGCTGATTTTGTCGGGCGGTTGAACTTAAAACCCGGAATGCGCGTTTTGGACGTGGCTTGCGGAAACGGCAATCAATCAATTCCCGCCGCCCGGCTTGGCGCGGAAGTAACGGGGCTTGATATTGCGCCGAACTTAATAGAACAAGCCCGAAAATGGGCGACGAGCGAAGGTTTAGAAATTCAATTCGATGAAGGCGATGCCGAAAATCTGCCTTACCCGGACGCGAGCTTCGATGTCGTCATGACAATGTTCGGCGCGATGTTTGCGCCGCGTCCCGAGCAGGTTTCGGCGGAACTTATCCGCGTTTGTCGTCCCGGCGGCCTGATTGCAATGGCAAATTGGACTCCGACGGGTTTTATCGGGCAGATGTTCAAAATTGTCGGCTCGCACGTTACGCCGCCGCAAAATATGCCTTCGCCTTTGCTTTGGGGCAATGAAACGGCGGTCCGCGAGCGTTTAGGCGGCGGAGCGACGGAAATTAATTTTAACCCGCGTTTGATTTCATTTACGTTTCCGTTTGGCGTGCCGGAAACAATTGAATTCTGGCGCGAGTTTTACGGTCCGATGCACAAAGCCTTTGCCGCGCTCGACGAAGACGGGCAGGCGGCTTTGCGCCGTGATTTGGAAAAATTATGGGCGGAAAACAATCTTTCCGCTAACGGCACAACCCAAGTTACATCGGAATATATGGAAGTAATCGCATTTAGGAGTGTTTAAAGAATAAAGAAAATGTTCGAATCTGGATCTATAAAGTACTCTGAAATGCTTTTAAAGACAAGGATTTTTTACGGGCAAAAATCTTAATGCTCTGATTCTAACCTAAGCATGAGCAACCGTAATAAAAGTCAACAGTCGTGGAACGCGGCTTGACTTTTATTACGGTTGCTCACGTTAATTAAAATTGCCGACGTATTTCGGCGCGGGAATATCGGGCGCAACGTTATCGAGCGAATGATTGCTGCCGATTGAGCGCGGGTCGAGAATCGAATTTCGGCCCTGTACTTCAATGCCGAAACCGGGCCGAATGTCGAACGGGTTGGCTTTGTTCAAAACGCTCAGAGCCTCGCCCGGCACGTAATACTGCGTGATGCGGAGCGCGTCGAAAGGGTTCAATCCGAGATGATCAAGCGCGAGCGGCGCCGAGTTTACCGCCGTCGCGTGCAAATTGGTTTTAATCGAAGCGTAGGAAGCCAATCCGCCACCGAGCGAATGTCCGGTTAAAATTACGTTGCTGCCATTCGACGCTTTCCATTTGTTCGCAAAATCAACGGCTTCTTTATACTGCGCCGTTGAAAGCCCGATACCTTGCTTTACATTATCCCCCCAATCTTTACCTTCGTCCGAGCCTGAAAAAGCGACGATGACGCGCTTGTCATTCGGATCAACCGGCTTCAAAGCGACGGCGCGAAAACCCGTCTGCGGATCGTTTTTCACGTCCATGACCTTCCATTGTCGGCCATCGGGAAATTGATAAATGTCATTCACTTTTGAGTTTGAACTTTTATAGGCGATGTCGCAGGCGCTTTTCGTTTCGGAGAACTTCAACCCCTGCGCGGCAGGCGGATTCGGGTCGCCGGGATGCGTCAGCGAGTCCAACCCCTGAGCCGCTAAATTAACACCCTTTCCGGCCATATCAACAGACTTCGATGCAACCATTTTCGCGCCGTCGAAAGTTTGCTGCAAAGCGAATTTAGTGACGGCCGCTTCAAATTGAAAATAGTTGACCGCCGCATGTTCGGTGACATTAACGGTCGTTTCGGTGATTTTAACCGTTGTGGTGACGACCGTTTTTCCGGAATCTTCGAGGTCATTTACCAGATTTTTCGCGGCATTAATCGGATTAGGAAATGAAAGACCCATTGTTTATTCTCCTTAAACTGTAAATTTGTTTTTCAAGTTTTCTAATCGAGATTATCGGCATTTTTCGGCAAATGTTTCTCAAAAATGAAAAATATCAGCGCGAATTTGTTGAAGAATCTAAAAAATTACCCTTGACGGGCAGGCGAAGGAACCGTTGACGATATTGCTTGTTTACCTTTGAGTAATGGACGGTTTGTTTATCCGGCGACGTTTCAGGACAAATTGACCCGACGAATCGTTGTGATGGTCGGCAGAAAATCAAAAGTTTAAAACTTATTTTTGAACTTCGGTTAAAAAGGTATAATACGGGGTAATTATGACTTTGCATTT
>JBDTZT010000229.1:0-6230 GCA_040005005.1 Actinomycetota bacterium | reverse complement strand
AATTCCGCACGAAACCCGCGCTCAAAAATTATCTTTTCCAAATTCAGGGAATTTCCGATATGTCCGGCGTGGTGGAAGACCAGGCAACTAACGGACAATTTACCGAATCCGGCAAAACACTTTTATTAGTCGTTGAGAAGTTGGCGGATACGTTGGCGGCTCTGCCGTAAATTTGATTTTGCAGAATTCAAACAAAAAGAAAAGCGCGACGTTTTATCACATCGCGCTTTTCCTTTGTAAAATTGGCTCCGCAGGTAAGACTCGAACTTACAACCCTTCGGTTACACTTTCTCCCAAACTTTCGTTTGAGTGTGGACTATCTCATCAACTTTTCTTTCAAAAAGTTGTCGGACGCTTTTTGAGATATTATCGGTTTGGTTTCCTCAATCTCTAGTCTCTGCACGTTCCTGCTTACTCTTAAACCATTCAGCAGGCTTCGCTCAGGATTGCCGTACCGATTTGCATCGGGGTAGGTTCCCTTGAGTTCATCCGATTTTTCAATCACAGTCACCTGTGAAAGCTGCAACTTACTTTACAGCCGAATGCTCTGCCATTGAGCTACTGCGGAATATCGCCCGAAGACGAATTTTTAGATTATGGATTTTGCTCTTTCTTGTCAAGCGAAGTTCAAAAAAAATAGAAAATTTGACTTAAACTTTCTAATAAGTTGTAAGATGAAATTATGTTCAACAAATCCTTCACAACTAAATCCATCTTTGTTATCTTTGTTCTTTTTTCTTTTTCGAGTTGTGCTGATTCGCCGAAATCGGTTTTAACTGCCAAAGTCGCTTCTAGCGCAAATACAGTTTCTGCTGTACCGGCACCGATTTTAGGGCAACTTGCAAAAATTAGAGGCGAGAATCAAGCGATAAAAATAACCGGCAACTTAAAAGATTCTGTTGAACAGCAAAAATTACCGAATATTTGGTTGGAATTTGATCAAGGAAACGGCAACGTGTTGAGAACTGAATTGGATGGTAAATTTAATGAATATTTGAAGTCTCACGGTGAAGCCCTTTTTCGCTACCAATATGTAATAAACCATTCAGAAAATCCGGATGAAAGATACGATGCAAGTTATAATCATTCGCTAACTTTTGGAAACTCACTTAATGGAATAAGAAACTTGGAAATAGATTTACCGGACGGAAAAAGAAAATTAACTGAAGTTGAAATAAAAGAAATTCTTTCTAAACAGTCCGGGTTAATAAATGATAGATATGACGAATTGAACGATTATTTCAATCCGAAAAATTGATTTTATAATTTGAAAGAGGCAATTAAAGAAAAACTTGAATACTTTCTCTTTTAACACCTTCCAACTCAAAGTATAATCTTTTGTTTACAATTTTTTGGAGATTACACTTTGCAACACGAACTTATTTTAATTCTTGATTTCGGCTCGCAATATACGCAACTTATCGCACGGCGCGTGCGCGAACAGGGCGTTTACTGCGAGATAGTGCCTTTTTATTATCCGCTCGAAAAGATTTTGGAGCGCAATCCGAAAGGCGTAATTCTTTCGGGCGGACCTTCAAGCGTTTATGAACGGGACGCACCGAAGGTTTCGGGCAATTTTTACGCTTCGATAGACGCACCGATTTTTGGTATTTGTTACGGGATGAATCTGATCGCAACAGATTTCGGCGGCGCGGCCGAACCTTCCGAGCAGCGAGAATACGGACACGCCGAGCTTAAAGTTTTGAGCGGTGAAACCGAGCTTTTTCAAGGTCTGCCATTTGATTTAGATGTTTGGATGAGCCACGGCGACCACGTTACCGCGCTTCCCGAAGGTTTCCGGCAAACTGCGACAACCGGCGAAATGGTCACCGCGATTGAGAATAAAGAAAAGCGAATTTACGCCGTCCAATTTCACCCCGAAGTTTCGCATACACCTTTGGGAAAAGAAATTCTGCGCAACTTTTTGTTTAATATCTGCCAATGCAAAGGCGATTGGACATCCGCACAGTTTATCGCCGAAGAAATCGAGAAAATCCGCGCCATCGTTGGCGAAAGTGAAAGGGTCGTTTGCGGACTTTCGGGCGGTGTTGATTCAACGGTCGCGGCGGTGCTTGTGCAAGAGGCGATTGGGATGCGACAAACCTGTATTTTCGTCAATAACGGACTGCTCCGCGCCGCCGAATTTGAAACGACGCTCGCGCTTTACAAGGAAAAACTGCATTTGAACGTCGTCGGCGTGGATGCTTCCGAAGATTTTTATGCCGTTCTTAAAGATGTCGTTGATCCCGAACTCAAACGCAAAGCAATCGGCGCAAAATTCATTGACGTTTTCGACGCGGAGGCCAATAAGATCGGCGACGTAAAATGGCTCGTGCAGGGAACGCTTTATCCCGATGTAATCGAATCGGTATCTTTACGCGGCGCAAGCGTGACGATAAAATCGCATCACAACGTCGGCGGTCTTCCCGCAAAGATGAATCTGAAATTGATCGAACCGCTCCGCGAACTCTTCAAAGACGAAGTGCGCCTGATCGGCAAAGATTTGGGAATTCCCGACGAGATTTTGCAGCGACATCCGTTTCCCGGTCCCGGCTTGGGCGTACGTATTTTGGGCGACATCACGCCCGAAAAGGTCGAACTTCTCCAAAAAGCGGATAAGATTTTTATCGAAGAACTGCATAATTTCGGAATTTATAACGACGTTTGGCAAGCCTTCGCCGTTCTGCTACCCGTTCAATCGGTCGGCGTGATGGGCGATTTTCGCACCTATGAAAAAACGGTCGCGCTGCGTGCCGTCACCTCAACCGACGGAATGACCGCCGATTGGGCGCGTCTTCCGTTTGAGTTCCTGCAAGCCGTTTCGTCACGCATCACTTCCGAAATTCGCGGCATCAACCGCGTCGTTTACGACATTTCCTCAAAACCGCCAAGCACGATTGAATGGGAATAATTTATTCGATCGCTTTTCTTACTTCGCCGAATAGCTCGGCTAAATCGTTTAATTGATAATGCGCGTTGAGTCCGCTCGGATTGGGCAGCAGCCAGACGTTTGCGCCGCTTAATTTATCTGGTTGCCAACCGAGTTGCGCTTTCGGCTGCTGAAAAGCGGTGCGGTAGGCGCCGATGCCTAAAACGGCGAGCGTTTGCGGTTTGAATTCGGCGATCTTTTTGACGAGAAGTTTGCCGCCTTCGATGTATTCCTGTGGAGTCAGTTCATCGGCACGCGCCGTTGTCCGTTTGCAGAAAGACGTAATGCCGTAGCCGTTTTCAAGCAGTTCGTGTTCTTCAGACGGATGCAGAATGCGATCGGTAAAGCCCGCAAGGTGCAGAACCTTCCAAAAACGATTGCCCGGTTTCGCAAAGTGAAAGCCGGTCGCGCCTGACCAGATGCCCGGATTGATGCCGCAGAATAAAACTTTCAAGTTGTAATCAATCAAATCTTCAGTCGTGCGATTTGTCGCGTCGCGCAAATCTTCTTTCGAGGGTTTGAAGTTTTTCATAATTCAATCATACAAAAATTAAAGAAAAATTTGTCCACAGATGAACACAGATAAACACAGATAAATTAAAGCAGGATTCTAAAAAATTAAAAGAATAGATTCCATTCTTATCTGAGTTAATCTGTGAATAAAATAAAACACTTGGCAAGAGAAATTTTGGAGTTTGATGTTAAAATCTCTTCTTTGCTCAAAGATTATGAAATTCGGTTTGATTGCCGGAAACGGTAAATTTCCTTTTCTTGTTGTCGAAGGTGCGCGGAAAGCGGGCGTGTTGCTGTCGGTTGTCGCGATCAAAGAAGAAACGGACAAACGTATCGAGGAAGTCGCGGAAAAGATTTTGTGGGTCGGCATCGGTCAACTCGGGCGAATGATTTCGTTCTTCAAAAAAGAAGACGTGTCGAAGGCGATCATGGCTGGACAAGTGAAACACGTCCAGATTTTTTCGGGCGCGTTTCCCGATTGGCGCATGGCGAAAATGCTTTACAATCTGCCGCGCCGAAATACGGATTCGCTGATTAGCGGAATTGCTGACGAACTTGCCAAAGACGGCATCGAATTGATTGATTCAACGTATTTTATCCAAGACCAACTCGCACAGGAAGGTGTTTTGACGCGCCGAAAGCCCGACGACATCGAGGAAGGCAACATCGAATACGGTTTGCGTATTGCAAATGAAATTGCGCGGCTCGATTTGGGGCAAACGATTGTTGTTCGCGCCAAGGCTTGCGTCGCGGTCGAAGCGATGGAAGGAACTGACGCGGTGATTCGTCGCGCCGGTGAACTGGCGAAAGGGAAATTGACGGTTGTCAAAGTCGCCAAACCGAATCAGGATATGCGTTTTGACGTTCCTGTTGTTGGTCTTCCGACAATTCAAACAATGATTGAAGCAGGCGCAACTTGTCTTTGTTTGACTCCGAACAAAACCCTGATGTTCGATAAGGAAGAAATGCTCAAACTTGCCAACGACCATAAAATCTGCATCTTTGCTGTTCGCGGCGAAACAAAACTCTTTTAACTTGCGTAGAAAACTTAAGAATTTTCACGCCGAGGCGCAGAGAACGCAAAGAAAATAATTCATTTACAATTTCATATTTGAGATTTCGGATTACAAAATTTTTGTGCGTTTGACGTTTCTTGCGGCAAAAATATTGGAGAAAAAATGAGAAAAAATTTATTAGGTTTATTTTTAGTCTTGACGTTTCTTTTGCCGTCGTTTGTTTTAGGGCAATCGGCGGTCAAAGTTACTACTGATGAGCGCAAAATGGCGGAAAATATTACGGCGGCGCAGCTCAAGGATTATTTGTATTACGTTGCTTCGGACGAAATGGGCGGACGCGACACGCCCTCGAACGGACTCGATTTGACAGCGAAATTTATCGGGACAATGCTTTCGCGTTGGGGATTCAAACCGGCGGGCGATAACGGCAGCTTTTATCAAAAAATAGATTTACACCGCGACGTTGTTAATCAGGCAAGCACCGTCGCCACTGTCAATGGGCAAAATCTGATCTACGGAACGGATTTTATCGCTAACGCCAGTGCCGGAGCGATGGCAAATGCGCCGCTGGTTTTCGGCGGCAACGGGTGGATGATTAAATCAAAAAACATCGAACCGCTCAAAGACGTTGACGTGCGCGGAAAAGCGGTCGTTATTTACACCGATAATTTTCCGCGCGGGGCAACTTTTCAAGAACTTTTTGCCAGCGGAAAACAAGGCGAAGCGTGGGCCGACCCGACGACTTATGCCAAACAAAAAGGTGCCATCGGTTTGATTGTGGTTGCCACGCCGAACACCGAGAAAAATTGGGAAGCCTTGCGCCGTCAACGCGAACGCGGCAATTTTGTCGTGGACAAATTACAGGAAAAAACGGGCGAACCTTTTCCGACGATTTATATTTCAAGAAAAACGGCGGAAAATCTGCTCAAAAACGAATCGAGCGATTTTAACAAGATAACCGAAGTTTTCGGCTCAACCGCGCCGCTGCCGGTTTTTAATTTCAGCACCGGCAACACCGCGACAATTACCGTCATAACCAACACGGAAAAATCGGCGACGCAAAATGTGGTCGCGGTTTGGGAAGGAAGCGACGCGGTTTTGAAAAATGAATATGTCGCCATCGGGGCGCATTACGACCACATTGGGACGAATCCGAACGCCCGCGGTGATGATAAAATCTTTAACGGCGCGGACGATGACGGTTCGGGAACGGTGGCGATTCTTTCAATCGCCGAAACTTTGGCAAAAGCACCGAAACGTCCGAAACGCTCGACGCTTTTCGTCTGGCATTGCGGCGAGGAAAAAGGTTTGTGGGGCAGCGAATATTTCAACAAGTTTCCGACCATTGACATCAAAAATGTTATTACGCAGCTCAATATTGATATGATCGGGCGCAGCCGCAAACCTGATAATACGGATCAGCGCAACAAAGACCTTTCTGGGGAAAACGAAGTTTATGTCATCGGTTCGCAAATGATGAGTTCGACGCTCGGCGCGATTACAAAAGGCACGAACGATGCTTACTTGAAGATAAATTACGATTATCGCTACGACGACCCGAACGACAAAAATCGCTTCTTTTTTCGTTCCGACCATTTCAATTATGCGGTCAACGGCATTCCGATTGTTTTTTGGTTTGACGGCGTTCACGAAGATTATCACCAACCGGGCGACGAGCCGCAAAAAATTGATTACACGAAAATGCAAAATATCGCCCGCACGATTTTTCTGACAATGTGGGAACTCGCCGATTTGAAGGAACGTCCCGCAGT
>JBDTZT010000228.1:0-6239 GCA_040005005.1 Actinomycetota bacterium | reverse complement strand
AAATCGCTCTGCTCGAGAAGCAAAACCTGAAATCCGCGTGAAGCCGCGTCAACGGCGCAACCGATTCCGGTTGCGCCGCCGCCGATAATGACAAAATCCCAGATTTTTTCGTGTTCGCGGACACGACCCAGCATTTCCGTGCGATTCATTCTTAAAAATAATTAAAACCAAGTTCTAAAACGAATTTAGCAGAAAACTTGTAATATTATCTAAATCCGATGACAATCTTTTTAGGTTTATGACTGAAAAAATTTCTTCAAAACAAAATTATCTGCCCTTGATTTTGACTCTTGCCGCAATGATTTTGATGATTGCGGTGCTTCGCGCTGAGGGTCGAATCTGGTGGTGCAAACTAGGCGATTATTCGATTTATGTGAATCAGGCGTGGAACAGCAGTCATACTTCACAGCATCTTTTCGACCCATACAGTTTCACCCATATTTTGCACGGCGTTTTATTTTTCTGGCTGACCGCTTTCGTATTTTCCCGCCTTTCCGCCGCCTGGCGATTTTTTATTGCAATAAGTGCCGAAGCGTCATGGGAAATTTTGGAAAACAGCCAATTTATTATCGAAAAATATCGTGCCAATACGGCTTCGCTCGACTATTTCGGCGATTCGATTTTTAATTCGGTGGGCGACGTTCTGGCTTGCGCGTTCGGTTTTGGGATTGCTTACAAACTCGGCTGGTGGAAGTCTTTAATTTTCTTTTTGTTGCTCGAAATCGTGCTGCTTTGGTGGATTCGTGACGGACTTTTGCTCAATATTCTGATGCTGATTTATCCGATTGACGCGATAAAGACCTGGCAAATGAACATTTAAGAAATTAGCCACGAACAAAAACAAAAAAACACGAAATTATTATGATTTTCGTGAAATTTCGTTTTGTTCGTGGCTAATAAATTTAGCGCTCACCGCGAGCGGCTTCGGTGGCGGTTTCCAAATCAACCGCTAATTTTCTCGAAGCGGGTTGGTCAAGTGTTTCAATCCAGCGCAAAGATTCGTCCAAAACGCGCAATTGATATTGTTTCCAGTTCGGTTCGCCGACGACCGCTCCAAATTTGCCGTCGTAATAAGCCGTGCGCGGTGGACGGATTTTATCGGTGACGGTTCGGTCAACTGAAATCAACATTGTCGGAATTCCTTTCTCCTCAATAGCGCGGGCGATAATTCCAAGAGTTTGATGACAAAGGCGTGATGCCGGAATCAAAAGCGCTGCTTGAACTTCGTAACTTGCCAATCTTTCAGCAATGCGCGGCGCGAGTTCTTTGGCGACCAACGCCGCGTTCGGAATATAACTCGACAAACTCCACCAAACATTATTTAGTTTTCCGATCACGCCGTTAGCTTCGTATTCGAGCAGTCGCTCAATCGGAATTTGCGCGTTGCGGTCTTCCTTAATGGCAGACGGGTCGTAGCCTTTTGCCGCGTAAAGTAACTGTTCGGCTTCGACCTCAACCGGAATTTCCCGAAAGTTCAAATCGCCGTCTTTTGAATCCAAATCAAACGGCTCGGTTCCGTCAATATATGCACCGGCGGACGAAATCAACGCCAAATTCAGCATCGGAAGCGCACGCTGTAAGGGCGTAAAAGGTGCGTAGGTATTTTCGACAAACGGATAATTATTTAGTTTTTCATCACCGCGCCAATTCTTAAAGCGTCCTGAAAAATCGCCGATTCCTTCAACTATGGCGCCTTTACGGCTCGGCTTGGCTTTGCGTTCGATGCCGAGTGTGCGCTCGATATTTTCTCTAATCGTATTGAACATTTTTTCTAAGAGTTAAAATTTGAATTCGTTTTTGTCTTCGACAACTATTTTTTTATCAGATTTTCCGGCAATTAAAAAGAACGCGATCAAGGCGGCCAGTATGGCGGTGACTAAAATCCAAACCGAATATTCGTGCAGATTATTGAATTTGATTCTGAGCGGGTCGTCAAGCGCCATTTCATCAATCGGTTTGCCCATCTGCGCTTTGACGAAGGAAAGCCACAACGCAATGACAAATTGCCCGACCGCACAAGCCGCCGTCAGAAGCAAAAGCAAAAACCTTTCCGTCCAGAGCATCAAACGATTTGTGCCAGCCGCCGCGACAAACGAACTCGCCAGCAAAATCAAGCCGATGACCAAGCCGCCGAGATTGATGATTGTCAAACTTCGCGAAACCATCGCTCCGGCAAGTTCACGCGAAGGCAAAACGGCAAATGCACTTGGAGCCACCGCGAAACTGAAAAAAACAGCTGCGCCGAGCCATAAGCCAATCAATAAAAGCCTTGTATTTGAAAGAAATTTCATAGCTTAGACCAAGTTTTTATTATGAAGTTTTTCACCCAAAAGGGCAAAAGCGCAACTAAGTAAAAAGGCAAACGGCAAACGGCAAACGGCAAAAACATCTGAAATTTGAATTTTATCCAACAAATACTTGAAGTTATCGCCTTGTTTGTTGCATAATTTTAAAGGCAAACATTATTATTTACATCCGAGATTTTCTTCCGAACTTTCCTGCCGAACCGAAATTCTTAAAATTCACCTAAAATTATATGGAAATCGTCAGAAGCAAAAGTGTTTTTGTTTCATTATTCTTATCGCTTCTTGCCGCTCTAGTGGTCATTTTCTCGTGGGAAATTGTCGTCGGAGCGGCCATCTATCTGAATAATTATCTGCCAATCGAAAAAGTAACGCTTCACTGGCAGAGTTTTTTGCTTCTGATTTTACTTGCGCTGACACTTGGTTTCTTGGCGGAAAAATTCAGCGTCAAACGAATTCTGAAATTTATTGTCCCGTGTGTCGTCATTTGGGGGATTTTATCTTTCATTGCGGCAACATATTTTTCAGCCAACCTGTTCTTTATACAGATAATTTCCGTCGTGCTTTTGCCGATATTTGTTGTTCATCTGAAAAAACTCTGGCTGATTGATTCGGAACTGACGGAGAAATTGGTCGAACTCGCTTCAGCAGGACACATTCTCGAAGGAAAATCTGCTGACTTGCGAATCGAAAGCGGCTTAAAACTGCTCGAAACGGTTTTCCCGCTGTCCGAATCAATAGTTTTTCGGCTCGATAAAGACGAAGGTTTAACGCCCGTCGGACGAGCGCGAAACGGAAATTCGATTGATTCTTTGATTTCACGACAAAATGCTTGGCGCGAAAGTATCGCGCTTTGCGAACGCGCTTTGGAATCGCGTGCCACAGTTGTAGAAACGGATGGAAACAACCCAAAATCGGCGCAGGTTGCACTTCCGCTGATCTACGAAGGTGTTGCCGTCGGCGTTTTGTCCGTCAAAATTCACCGCGATTTTGAACGCGCCGACCAACACGTTTTGGAATCTTTCTGCGGACAACTGGCGCGAAATTTTCAGCGCAAAGAACTTCGGAGCAAAGATTTGCCGAATAAATTCTGGTGGAGCTTTCTTTCCACCAACTCCGCCGAAAATCGCATCGGCACGACGAGTTTGATAAAAAGTCTGATGAAGGAGCAATCATTCAGCACAGTGGCAAGTTCGTATTTGAAAGAAGCACACGCAATTGCTTATCTCGATGGAACGCTCGCTTATTTAAACCGCCAAATGCGTCATCTGGCAAAACTGAACCCTCAGGAAATTTACGATCTTGATCTTTTCGGTCTATTGGAAAATTTCAAAACCGACGTTTTCAGCGAACCTCGCTTAGCAATTCGGCGCGTTTTGCAAACGGGCGAAAATTATCAAAACGAATTGTATTTTCAAGATAAAAACCGAACTCTGGATTTACAAATTTCGCTCGTCAAAGTTCCGTCGGATGACGTTTCGATTCACGAAACCAATGTCGCGATGAAACCGGCGTGTTTTCTGATTACCTTGCGCGATATTTCCGCCGTCAAGGAAAATGAAAAGTTGCGTTCGGATATGGTATCGCTGATGTCGCACGAACTTCGCACTCCGATTACGAGCATCAAAGGCTTTGCCGAATTGCTTTTGATGGACGAAACTTTATCGGAAGAAAACCGCGAATTTCTGAACATTATCGCCAACGAATCGCAACGACTTTCAAAAATGCTCTCGACCTTTCTGTCGGTTTCAAATCTTGAACAAGGCGACAAAAAGGATTTTTCAAAAACGGCGGTCAAACTCGACACGGTTGTTCACGAAGTTGTTGACGAGCTGCAGGATAGCGCAAAGCGCAAACGGATTCGTCTGGTCGAACAAACAAATGACAATCTGCCGCCGATTGCCGCCGACAAAGGTTTAATTCGCCGCGCCGTTTCCAATCTGATTGATAACGCCATCAAATACAGTCCCGAAAGAACTTCCGTAATGATTTCGACGATTCTGGAAGCCGATTTTTTGCGCGTTGTGGTTGAAGATAGAGGTTATGGAATTGACCGCAATGAACACGAAAAAATCTGGCAAAAATTTTACCGCGTCGCCCGCGACGGACAGGACAAAGAAGACGAATCAACCGGCCTGGGACTTTCGCTCGTGAAAGAAGTTGTCGAACAACACGGCGGCGAAGTTGCCGTTGAATCGGAAGTCGGGCAAGGCTCGCGCTTTAGTTTCACACTCCCGCGACTTTAAGTTTTCTAAAGTTGACAGAGTTGACAGAAAGTTGACAGAGTTATTAAAAAGTTGCAGAAACTGTAAATGATCCAAATCCAAAAAGTTTTGAAAAATTTCTGCCAGCTTTCTGTCAACTTTCTGTGAACTACCTGCAAACTTACAAAGAACTTTTTGCCTATTGCGAAGCGGAAAATTTTGCGGGTTACGACCCGTTTGACGGTTTGAACAGCCGGATTTTTCGCGTCCTTCCGCTGAAATATTTTTCGCTTGCACGGCTCGCGTGGCTGCAGATGGTCAAGCGTTCGGCGAAAAATCTGCGCCCCGCACTGAAAGTCGAAAAAGGCGTCAATCCAAAAGGAATCGCGCTTTTCGCACTGGCTGAACTTTCAAGGTTTCGAGCTGGCTATAAATCGCAGCACGCCGAAAACGCCAAACAATTTCTTGAAAAACTTCTCAAGCTAAAAATACAACTGCCAAAAACCAAAGACCATAAACCAAAAACCGCATTTGGTTACAATTTCGATTGGCAATCACGCGCTTTTTTCGCACCTGAGGGAACGCCGACGATTGTCCCGTCGGCTTTTGCCGCGCAAGCATTTCTCGAAGGCTATCAGCTTTTTAACGACGAAATTTATCTTGAAACGGCAAGGGAAATTTGTGCATTTATCACAGAAGATTTGAACCGAATCGGCGAAACTGAAACGGAAGTTTGTTTTAGCTACACGCCGCTTGATAAAAGCGTAATTTTTAACGCATCGCTTCTCGCCGGCGAAGTTTTGGCGAATGTTGGCGCGATTATGCAAGATGAAAATTATCTGAATTTAGCCGCCAAATCAGCAAGATTTGTTATCAAAAGGCAAAAGGAAACCGGCGCGTGGGCTTACGGCACACGCCTTAAACACGCGTGGGTTGATAATTTTCACACGGCTTATATTTTGCTTTCGCTTTTTCGTCTGCAAAAACTGATTCCGAATCTCGAAACCGAAACACCGGTAAAACTCGGCTTAAATTATTGGCTCGAAAATTTTTTTCTGGGCGAAGGAACGCCGAAATATTACGACCGGGAAACTTTTCCGATTGATATTCATTCGGCTTCGGCGGCAATCGTCGCACTTTGCGCTCTTAACAAATTTGACGAAAGATGTTTGCCTTTAGCGGAAAAAGTTGCTGTTTGGACAATCGAAAATCTGCGTGATGAAAAAGGTTTTTTCTATTATCAAAAACGAAAAGAAAAACTGGTCAAAACGTCTTTCATCCGCTGGTCAAACGCCTGGACGGCATATGCGATTGCGCGATTAATTGAGGAAAATTAGTCGCCAGCAAACACGTCCATTGCACGAAATCAGCTTGAAAAAAAATTCTTTCGTGTCTTTTCGGTTTGTTCGTGGCAAAATAAGTTCCGATGCGAATCTGGGTTGACCTTGGAAATTCTCCGCACGTCCCGTTTTTTCTCGCGCTTGCGCCCGAACTCGAGCGGCGCGGACACGAAATTTTGTGGACGGCGCGGGATTACGCGCAAACGGTCGAACTCGCCCGAAAGGCAAATCTGCCGATTGAAGTTTTCGGTAGGCACGGCGGAAAAAGTTTTTTGCAGAAGGGTGCGAAATTCGGCGGCCGAGTGTTTGATTTATTGCGCTGGGGAATCGGCCAAAAGATTGATCTGGTACTAAGCCACAATTCGCACGAACCGCTTGCTGTAGCCCGGCTT